>DATLPF010000128.1:0-3709 GCA_035535875.1 Propionibacteriaceae bacterium | reverse complement strand
GAGACATTGATCGGTTTGCCGTCATCATCGACAGCCTGCACGACGACATTGAATGGCCGGCCCTGAACCGGATATTGAAGGCCCGAGCCCTGGTCCGTGATCAACACAATGCGGAGGGTGTCCGCATCGCCTCGGTCCCCTCCTTCGCCATGCGTTCCGGTGGCACCAGCAGGAAGCCAGGTACCGACCAGCACTATGGCCGCAGCTAACAGAGCGGCGCTCAAGACAGCGAGACACCGTCGAATGAATGATTGTTTGGGCGTCATTAGACAGCCTTTCCCCCGGGGAAGAAGAAGGATTCGCGCTGGAGCAGCGCGCTCAGGAGATTACGGCAGTCCGTCCCGCAGCTAAGGGATTTCAGCGCTCGTGTCGCGGCCCATTTTGATCATCGGTATGTTCACCCGGGCTGAATCGGTCGAGCATCTCCCCCACCCCGGTCCCCGCCTCACGCGAGCTCGGCGGGTATCCCGTCACAACCGGCGGAAAGCGGTCGCAGGTCAGCGCCGGCAGCTCAAGATCAGTAGCCGCGCGAACCGTGGCCGTACGCCGCACCCGCGCATCAGCGCAATCTGTCCGAATCCCTCCCCCGGGCCAAGTGTGGTGACCAGGTGACCATCCCCCGATCACATCGGCCGTGCCCTTCTCGATCACGTAGAAGCGGTCGGCCGGGTCTCCCTGGCGAAATGCTGCCTGACCGGCAGACACGTTGACAGGTTCCAGGCCACGCGCGAGCTGTTCGATTGCAGGCAGCGGTAACGGCTGCAGCATCGGTATGCCGTGGAGCAGTGTGATCTCTTTGTCCAGTTCCCCGATATTCCGGTCAGGACGCCCCAGGCGACGCCAGGTCGCCACAACCAGGATTGGACAGAGCGCCCCGACGGCGACCATTGCCACGGACACGCTTGTCAGATCGATCAAGAGTGAGGCAGAGACGGCGCCTAGCCCGACCGTGAGCGAGACCAGGCTCTCCTGCAGGCCGAATAGTCGGGCAAGGACAGCATCGGGTGCCAATCTGGCCATCAATGTGAACAGGCCGACATCGACAAGGGCGTTACCGAAGCCCACACATGCCAGCAAGATGAGGGCAGTTGCCTCCCGAGGAAAGAGCGGAATCAGCGCGATGGGTAGCCCCCACAACGCAACACCAATGCCAAACCATCGAGCCAGCCGGCGCGATCCCACCAGCAGGGATGCAACGAGAGAACCGATCACCGCACCTGCACCGACCGCAGCAGTAAGAGTTCCGACACCAGGCTCGCCAATGCGCAACAGATCCAGTGCTACGACCACAGTGAAGACGGTGAGCGCACCACGGGTGAATGTCTGGGCTATTGCTAGGCCGTTGAGTAGCGCCAAGTCGCGGTTCTGCACCATGGCGCGGATGCCCTCCGCCGCGTCGGCGATCAGGTGGACACCTCGCGGCGCGGCGGGTCGCGGCGGGGCGTCGTAGCGCAATCGGAGAAGCAAGGCCGCCGCGGCCAGCGACGCAGCTGCCGCGACTGCGAATACAACGGCGACGTCAGTGAACTCCACGAGAACAGCGGCCAGCAATGGACCTGCGAGCGTGGCAACCGAATCCAACATCCCTCTTACGGCGTTCGCGCTGGTGAGTTCCTGCCCGGTCCGGCAAAGCGATGGGAGCAATGCTGAATGTGCCGGTATGTAGAGAGTCCCAGCGACGGTTGAGAGGGCCGCGAGGACGTAGACGATCTGCACTGGGCCTTCGAGGGCGACGACGACTCCAGCTGCCCCGGTAACGATCCCGCGGAGCGTAGAAACCAGGATCAGGACTCGTTCCCGGCGTCCCCGGTCCGCAAGCGGCGTAGCCAAGGGCGCTACGACCGCTGCCGGCACCATGCGTAGTAGTCCCACCAGCCCGACTGCGGTCACGCCCCCCTCCCGGTAGGCGACGATTCCCAGCGCCACGGTGAAGGCCCACTCAGCCGTCCAAGCCGCGAAGAAGCTCAGCTGAGCCCGACGCAAATTGGGGTTGATCGCGTTGCTGGCGAACGCGGCCGCAGCTGCCTTCAACCTGGCGCGCCGCCGTTGGCTCATGCTTGATGACAATAACGTCGAAACTTGCGCGAAGTGGCGAGGTGATCTGCGACGCCATCGCCTCAGACAAGATCAACTAGCTCCACACCATCGACAGCGTCGCCGTGCGTTCTCTTGATCAATCCGGCTACCCTCGTGACCGGCTTTCCTCAGTCGGTCTACCCCAGCCGAATCGGTGGTTGTGAGCCGCAGAGGTACAGCGCTCGCGATCGTCGGTCAGCTCAGCGTGCAGACCGCCGCCGCGACCCGGGCCGCGCCGGACGGATGCAACACGATCGTGTAGTGGTTCAGCTGAGGTACTTCGTCGATGATCAGCGAGGGCAGTCGGCTGCGCCAGCGCAACAGCTCCGCCTCCGGATAGAGGCCGGGCGGCTGGTCGAGCAGCCCGCGTGACACCACCAGGAGCCGCGCCGGACCAGAGAAGCCGCCCAGCAGCTCGGCCGTGTCGGGATCTTGATATTGGTCTCGGGCGTCCTGGAGCACCGCCTGCGACGACACCGAGGATCTCAGTTCTGGCGGGTTGCCCACCAGGTCGTAGTCAACGTAGTCGGCCACGGCTTCGCTCCAGGCCTCTTGCAGCGCAGGGTGGGCTCGCCAGAATCGGCGGTAGGCGTCCCGGCTCGGGAACGTTCTCTGTAGTCGCTGTAGGGCTGGGCCCAGGGTCTGTGCGATGGCCTGGTCCACGTCGATTCCGACCGGCGGCGGAAACGGCAGCCCTCCGTCGACTAGCACCAAACCCGAGACCAAATCCGGAAACCGCCGGACCACCGCGGTGGCCACAAAGCCGCCCATCGAGTGGCCGACAAGCACCACCGGGCCCGGGGCCGAGGCGGTGATCAACCGGGCGACGTCCTCGGCGTGCCGGTCAATGCCCCAGGGCCCCGGCAAGGTACAGCTGGCTCCCCGACCCCGAAGATCGGGGGCCAGCAGCCGGTGTCGGGGCAGCGCCTCGGCCAGCGGTGCGAAGGTGCGGTGGTTGGCGGTGATCCCGTGCACGGCGACGACCGTCGTTGCGCCGGACGGATTCCACTCTCCGCCGTTCAACCGGCCACCGTCGACCTCCACACTGATCGACCGGTCGGAGCTGCTCACTGCGCTGTCCACCCGCCGTCCATGGTGTAGGAGGCTCCGGTGATCATGGCCGACTCTGGACCAACCAGCCAGCCGACCAGGGCCGCGACTTCCTCGGGCTCGACCAGACGCTTGACGGCGTTGTGCGTCAGCATGATCGTTTCCAGCACCGCCGACTCCGGAAGCCGGTGAATTCGGGCCTGGTCGGCGATCTGCTTCTCCACCAGTGGCGTCCGGACATAGCCGGGGTTGACGCAGTTGCTCGTCACGCCGTGCGGACCACCCTCCAGCGCGGTCACCTTGGAGAGACCCTCGAGGGCGTGCTTGGCGGTTACGTACGCGGATTTGTACGCCGACGCGCGTAGGCCGTGCACCGAGGACACGTTCACGATCCGGCCGTACCCGTGGGCGTACATGTACGGTAGGGCCGACCGGATCAGCCGGAACGGCGCTTCCACCATGATCATCAGCATCTTGTGGAACACTTCCGGATCCAGTTCCTCAATAGGGCTGACCTGCTGAATCCCGGCGTTGTTGACCAGAATGTCCACCTCAAGCTCGATGCCGCTCAGGGCTGCGGGGT
>DATLPF010000127.1:0-5686 GCA_035535875.1 Propionibacteriaceae bacterium | reverse complement strand
ACTCCTGCACCCGGGGGGAGTGGTGGTTGAGGGTAATCAGGGTGTCGTGGCCCTCGAAGTAGTCCGCGGTGATGACACCGTCGGTGTCGTAGAGCTGGGACACCCAATCCTGGGTTGGCGATCCTGGCCCCTCGGCCAGGGCCTGCGCCACCGGGGGGAAGTCTCGGCCTACATGGTTGAAGACACCGTCCAGCAGCAGCCGCACCCCCCGTTCCCGGCAGGCTGCGACCAAGGCGTCGAAGTCAGCCTCATCACCCAACCGCGGATCGATCTGAAAGTAGTCGACGGTGTCATAGCCGTGCGTGCTGGAAGTGAAGATCGGGCCCAGCAACAAACCGTTGCCGCCCCACGAAATCAGGTGATCCAGCCAGCCCTGCAGCCTGGGCAGCCGGTTCACCTCACCCTGGAACGGGCCCAACTCCTTCTCAGCCCCAAGAAAGCCCAGCGGATAAACCTGCCACCAGATCACATGATCAACCCACCACACCTCCTCACCTCCTCCCTCAGAGACAGCACCACGTCCAGCCCGACTCACAGCTTCTCAGGATGCATCAGCGCACCAGCTATCCAGTCGTCGAATACCCGCTTGAGCAGTTCGGAACCTGCGGCCGTAACGGTAGGCCGCTCACCCAACTGGTTCTGATGCAGCCCAGAAGGCTATCAGCCGTGAGTCAAGCTTGTCTTTCGCCTGCATGGGGAGTGAATGAGTGGTGTCGGGCCACACGTCTACCGTCCCGTCAGGTAGCCGCCGCGCCTGGTCAGCGGCTGCGCCGCCTCCAGCCAAGGAGTCACGGTCCGCGATCGCGACGTAGGTCGGCATGGTCAGTTCCTGTAGCTGGTCGTCGTCCAGAGGGGACGGTTGAGGAAGTGATGCCGAGAAGTGCTCTGAGCCGGCGGCGATCATTTTCGCCATGTCGTCGTTCGGGTCATACTCGACTCCGCCCACCTTGCCCAGGGCCGCATTGCGCACCCCGTCGGGTATGCCCGGCAGGGACGAGAGCATCGCCCAGCCCATGAGGCGCGCAGGAGGGTACGCGAAGGTAAAGACCGGTTCGAGGAGCGTCAGCGAGACCACGCGGTCAGGGAAGCGATGCGCGTAGGTCGCGGCAGTCGCGCCTCCGAAGGAGTGGCCGACGAGGTGAGCTCCCGAGGGGGCGAGTTCGGCGAGGACCTGTTTCATCCACAGCGCTTGGTCGTCGAACGAGTCCATGGGCGCGCCTTGCACCGACAGCCCCGCGTCTCCGAGCGCGTCGAAGGCGATGACTCGACGGTCCTTGAGGAAACCCGGAAGGTTCTCCGACCACATCGGCACGCCCGACGCCCTGCCGGGGACCAGGACGACTGGAACCGCGTCTGTCACCTCGGGCGAGCTCCACTCATAGGCGTGCACCGTGCCGAGATCGGTCATCACGTCGTACGTCGCCGTCGGCGGCGGCAGCGCGGACATCCCACGTCCATAGGCATCGACATAGGCTGCGCGGCCCTCGACGGAGCGGAAGTGCCCGACCCCGGGTGGGCCGAAGAAGAATCGTTGAATGCTTGCCACCCCGACCAGCGCCAGTACCAGTACCGAGGTGATCGTCGCACGCCGGAGGCGACGCCGCCCGCGCCGCGGCGGGCGGACCGCCGCTCCGGCGGGAGCCTGATTGTTGTGGCCGCGATCGTCCTTCATTACCGAAACCTCTTCAATATGGTCATATAGCATCTTTGTCTTCCGGTCGGGTTCCACGGTCTGGTACGCGTGTCTCGCTAAGACAGCGCTCGCTGCCGCGCTCCCGGGACGCGGATGGGCGCCCAGCGACCCGAACCTCGAGCGACCCCAGGACGCCCGAACTCGACGTCCTGCGCCGGCGGGCTGGTCACGGTCCCCAGCCTTGCACCGCTATGTCCTACCGGCGTAGGCCGGATGTGCTCGGGGTGTAAGCGCTCGGTGAGAGGCTCGGGACATGCGGCCTCTTCTCGGCCGCATCACCGAGAGGAGAAGCCGTGACCACCACGACCCAGATCGAGGCCCGCGAGGCGTTTGCCGACCGGCTCGTCGAAGGAGTGACCCACGCGATGGAGACGATCAGTGTGCACCTTGGCCTAGAGCTCGGGCTCTACCGGACTATCGCCGACGTCAAGTCCGCCACCCCGGCCGAAATGGCCCGCCGGGCCGGCATCGCCGCACGATACGCCCGCGAGTGGCTGGAGCAGCAGGCCGTCGCGGGCTATCTGATCTGCGAAAACCAGGCCGAGCCGCCGGAGCATCGCCGCTACCGGCTGCCCGAGGAACACCGCGACGTCCTGGTCGTTGAGGACAGCCCGTACTTCGCGGCACCGTTGACCCAGCAGTTTGCCGGGATCACCGCGGTGCTCCCGCAGCTGCTGGCGGCGTATCGGACCGGTGCCGGCGTGCCCTTCTCCGCGTACGGCCGCGACATCCGGGCCGGCATCGCGGCCGGCAACCGACCGATGTTCCTGCACGAGCTGGCGGCGACCTGGATGCCCGCGATGCCCGAGGTGCATCACCGGTTACTGGCCGCTCCGCCAGCCCGCGTGCTCGACCTCGGTTGCGGGCTCGGCGCGTCGTCGTTCGCCCTTGCCGCGGCCTATCCGCAGATCAGCGTGCTCGGTGTCGACCTAGATGCCGCGTCGGTGGTCGAGGCCAGAACCGCCTCCGTCGAGGCCGGTGTAGCCAACCGCGTGACCTTCGTGGTCGGCGAGGTCGCGGACGTCGCGGGAGTGGGCCCGTTCGAGTTGGTGACGATGTTCGAGGCGTTGCACGACATGGCCGACCCACGGGCGGTTCTCCGGTCGGCGGGCGAGGTGCTGTCGGAGGGCGGCAGCGTGTTGATCGCCGACGAGCGGGTGGCTGACAGCTTCTCCGCCCCAGGGGATCTCACCGAACGGCTGATGTACGGCTGGAGCATCCTGCATTGTCTGCCGGCAACGCTTGCCGAGGGATCGCTAGAGGCCAATGGCACGGTCCTGCGGGCCCCCACCGTTGCCGGTTGGGCCGCCGATGCGGGCTTCGCCGACTGCCAGATCCTGCCGATCGAGAACCCGTTCTGGCGGTTCTATCAGCTCTCCGGTTACGGACGATCCTGAGAGTGGCCGGCGCTTCAATCCGGCCGATTGTTGGCGGTCACAATCGATGGCTGGATCCGCTCCGCCGTGCCGGTCGACGTCGCTTGGCCACCGCCCTCGTGAACGGCCAGATCGTGTGGTGGCGAAATCGGCCGGCTGTGGATGAGCTCCCGCCCGACCAGCACAGGACGGAGCACCGGTCGCATGCCGTCAGTATCCGCGCCAGCTGGTGATCTCATCTCCTTCGATACTTAGAACCGACGAAGGTGTCAGGCGGGTCCCGCAACTCCGACCAGGTTGCCCTCAGGGTCGGTGAAGTGGCCGACGACAACGCCACCGTCCTCATTGAAGGCTGGGCCAATAATCCGTTTGCCGCCGAGGCTCTCGGCCTTCTGCAACGCCGTCTCGACGTCGGGGACACCGATATAGAAGACGGCATGGCTTTCGTAACTGGCACCTCCTCCGATCCCGCCCGGGATTCCGATGCCATCCTCGGTTGTGATGCGGTCGATGAAGGCGTAGCTATCTGGCTGGGAGATCTCCGGTGCAACGGGGGCGTTCTCGGTGTAGGCCCAGCCGAAGAGCTCACCGTAGTAGTTGCGGAGCCTCCTTGGATCGGCCCCGATGATCTCGAAGTGGACAACCGGATTCCCCATCTGGCAACGGTATCCGGAGCAGCCCGCCGCCAGCCGGTGGCCCTGGCGAAACAGACGAAGCCGGAGGCGGGGACACCGCAAGCCAAGCGCTTGATTTGGTCAATGCTGTGTGCTGCTCGCCTGATCGTTAGGACTCCTATAGAGTTGGCCTATGTCGGCTGACGATCCGCTGCCGCCCGACGAGCCGCTCGATCGGCGGGTGACGGTCGGGCTGGCCAAGATCGGCATTGCACTCAAACAGCAGGCCTGGGCCGAGGCCGGGGGACGCGGGCTGACCCCGACGCAGGGCCAGGTGCTGGCGCTGCTGCGGGCCAATCCGGACGGTCTGCGCCTGGGCGGCTTGGCAGAACAGCTCGGCGTTACGGCGGCCACCGCCTCCGACAGTGTCACTGCCCTGCACCGCAAGGGCCTGATCGCCAAGAACCCTGCGGCGGGCGACGGCCGGGGAGTGGTCGTCGTGCTGACCGCCGCTGGCAGCCGCGAGGCGGCGTCCGCCGCCGCATGGCCCGACTTCCTGCTCGAGGCAGTCGGCGAACTCTCGACCGCCGAGCAGGCCGCCTTCCTTCGTGCCCTGGTCGCGATGATCCGCACGCTTCAAGAGAAGGGCCGGATCCCGGTAGCCCGCATGTGTGTGTCCTGCCGCTTCTTCCAGCCCTTTCGGCACGACAATCCAGCTCGCCCGCATCACTGCGCCTTCGTCGATGCCCCCTTTGGTGACGGCGAGCTGCGCCTGGACTGCCCCGACCACAGCACCGCCCCCGCCGACCAGGCCGCCCACACCTGGGAGGTCTTCCGAGCTTCATCCGCGACCGACCCGAGGAGGACTACATGAGCCAGACCGACATCTCCGGCTACACCTACGGGACCGACGCCGTACCCCGCTCGCCGGTTAGTCTCGGCGAGCTAGAGCTGTTGCAGGAAACGCTGCTGCTGGGCGAAGACGACCGGACCGCCCTACGCCGCTCCAGTGACCTGCTGGCTCACCACGTCGAAGAAATCCTCGACGTCTGGTATGGCTTCGTCGGTGCGAACCCTCACCTGCTGGCTGCCTTCTGCGGTCCTGACGGCCAACCCGACCAGACGTACCTGGCTGCCGTGCGAGGCCGGTTCGGCCGCTGGATCCTCGACACCGCCCGGGCCGAATTCGACCAGGCCTGGCTTGACTACCAGCACGAGATCGGCCTACGACACACCCGTAGGGGCAAGAACCGCACCGACGGCGTCCAGGCCGCCGAGCACATTCCCCTGCGCTACGTCCTCGCCCTGCTCGTCCCAATTACGACCACCCTGAAACCATTTCTGGCTGACGGTGGGGCCACCCCGGACGAGGTCCAGGCCATGTACCAGGCCTGGGTCAAGGCCGTCCTACTCCAGCTAATCCTCTGGAGCCATCCGTATGTTCGCGACGGGGACTTCTAACGCTCGAGCTTCACTTAGGTGCCGCTGCTGTCTTCGGGCCGACCATCGTTTTGGAGTGTGAGTGGTGGCATGATCACGACTCGCACACTCGGTCCAAAATTGAGTTGTCAACAACCCTCTTACACGTAACGACTCCATGTCGCCGATCGTCAGCATCTCGTTGACTTCCTGCGTGCGGACCGGTGATTCTGAAGGAACCGCCGGAGAGGAATCCCATGGCAACCGTTAGTGTCCGTTACATCGTGCACGACGTCGACGAGTCGATTGCCTTTTATCGTGACCGCCTCGGCTTCGAGGAGGTCATGCATCCTGCCCCGACGTTCGCCATGCTGACGCGAGGCGCCCTCCGGCTTCTGCTGAGCGCACCGGGCGGTGGGCCGGGCGGCGGAGCAGCGACCGCTGGCGGGCAGGATCCGACCCCTGGCGGCTGGAACCGGTTCAGTGTCGAGACGGACGACCTCGAGAAGGTGGTTGAAGTCCTGCGCGCCAACGGGGCACACTTCCGCAACGACATCGTGGACGGCGTGGGCGGTCGGCAGATC
>DATLPF010000126.1:0-2726 GCA_035535875.1 Propionibacteriaceae bacterium | reverse complement strand
GGGCCGGGACCTCGACGGTGCCGAGCGGCTGCTCGACGAGGCGCTTGCACAGGCTCCCAACGACGACCGGATCCTCCGGGCCCAGATCTGGCGGGGCCTCGGCTACCTGCGACAGCGCCGCGGGGACCCCGCCGGCGGCATCGCGCCGCTCGAGCACGCCCTTGCGCTGCACCGCGAGGCCGGTGACCGCGATGCCGCCGCCGAGGACCTCGGCAACCTGGCGGGCCTCAGGCTCCTGATCGGGGACCCCGAGCCCGCGTGGGAGCTCCTCCGGGAGGCGGTCTCGCTCCTGGCGGAGCTCGGCAGCCGGCTGCGCCACGGGACGATGCCGGCGCGACGCTCGCGGCAGCTGGACATGGCACTCCTCTGCCGGGCCGTCCTGGCCAGCCACGACGGGGACCACCTGCGCGCGGCCCGCCTGCTGGGTGTGTGGTCCCGCGGCAGGGACGAGGGCGGCGGGATCCCTCCGTCCTTCGCCTACGCGGCGTTCGGCGATCTCGAGGCCACCGTGCGGGCGGCGCTGGGCGAGGGCGTGTACGAGCGGGCTCGTGCCGAGGGCTACGCGATGAGCGTGGACCAGGCCTGGGTCAGCGCGCTCGCCGACGAGGCGTCGCCGGCGCCATGACCGCCGCCGGCTGCAGGCGGTCACCCGTGAGGTGTACGAGCCGCGCGGTCGCGGTTGGTGTGTCGCCACTCAGGTGATCGGCCGCCTCAATCATCACAGTGATCGGGCGGGGTCAGCTGGCCCCTGGCTGGTCGGGCCAGTCTTCTTGGCCCTGTAGATCGTGCTGCTGGTACACACGTGCAGGTGAGACCCTGCGCAGCGACTGCCACGTCTCCACCAGCTGGCGCACGTGCCGCCGCCCTTCCGCAAGCGCCTGACCGTCACCGAACAGGCTGGCGACCTGGCGCTCGACGCGGGCTCAGCCGGCCGCGTGTCGTCGAATGACTGGTGGCGGACTCGAGCGAGCCGTAGCATGATTCCGTGCTGGCGGTTGCCACCACGGTCTATTCCTGACCGCGCCCAAATGGTCGCCCGAAGACACGTCAGACCGTTCCCGCGTTCGAGCTGATAGAGGTTGTGCCCTCGTCGGCAGAATTGTTCGTCGTGCTCCCGGCGGCGGGCCGGGTTGCCATCGGAAGGGGAGTCGAATGACGCAGGCTGCACCGGTTTCCAGTGGGTACGTAGTGAACTCGGAGGTGGGTCGGCTTCGCAAGGTGCTGGTCTGCGCGCCGGGTCTGGCGCACAGCCGGCTCACGCCGAGTAACTGCGACGAGCTGTTGTTCGACGACGTGCTATGGGTGCAGAACGCGAAACGTGATCATTTCGACTTCATGTCCAAGATGCGCGACCGGGGCGTTGAGGTGGTGGAGCTGCACGAGGTATTGGCCGAGACGATGGAGAGCCCTGAGGCGAGGTCGTGGCTGTTGGACCGCAAGATCATCGCCAATGAGGTTGGCCCCGGATTTGTCAACGACACCCGGGCATATCTGGACAGCCTGGATGCCAAGACGCTCACCCGGTTCTTGATCGGCGGCCTCGCAACCGATGATCTGCCCTCAGAATCGGGGTCCGCGTCCATCAGCTTGGCCCGGGAGGCTCTGGGGGGCCGGGAATACCTGATGCCGCCGCTGCCGAACACGCTCTACACGCGCGACACCACGTGCTGGATCTACGGCGGCGTGACGTTGAATCCGCTGTACTGGCCGGCGCGGCACGACGAGACGCTGTTGATGAAGGCGATCTATGAGTTCCACCCAGATTTCGTGGGGTCTAAGGTCTGGTGGGGAGACCCTGAGCTGGACTGGGGCCTGGCCACCTTGGAAGGCGGCGACGTCCTCGTCCCCGGCAACGGTGTCGTGCTGATCGGGATGAGCGAACGCAGCTCCCGCCAGGCGATGGGGCAGGTCGCGGCCAAGCTCTTCGCTGAAGGCGCCGCCGAGCAGGTGATCGTGGCCGGCATGCCGAGGCTGCGGGCGGCCATGCACCTGGACACGATCTTCACCTTCGCCGATCGCGACCGCGTCACGGTCTACCCGGACATTGTGCACGGCATCCACACCTTCACCCTCCGGCCGAGCGACACCGCGCCAGGGTTCGAGGTCACTGACGAGACTAAGCCCTTCTTGGAGGTCGTTCGGATTGCCCTCGGTCTGAGCGAGTTGCGAGCCATCGACACCGGCGGCAACGTCTACGACACCGAGCGCCAACAATGGGATAGCGGCAACAACCTGGTCGCCATCGAACCCGGCGTTGTGATCGCTTACGACCGCAACACCACCACCAACTCCCTACTCCGCAAAGCCGGCATCGAGGTCATTACCATCGTCGGCGCCGAACTCGGCCGCGGCCGCGGCGGTGGCCACTGCATGACTTGTCCTCTCATCCGCGACGCCGTCGACTACTGACCGATTGCAGGCGACGACGCTGGCGGCCGGGCAAGCGTGGACAACCACGCGCAGCGTCACAAGCGTTCTGCGGCCACGCTGGGCCGCCGTCGACGAGGGCCTGTTGGGATATGGCGAAGCTGGTCCGCGATCGGGCGACCGAGGTAGGTCCCGAGGGTGGCGCCAGCTGCTATGCCCAAAGCGACACCGAGAGCGACCAACAGAGTTGACCCACCCTCACTTGGATTTGCTGTCTCGGGGGAGGTTCCGACCACCTGCAAGAGGCCGTTATAGAGGGAGAGGCCGGGGACCAACGGGAGCAGAGCAGCGCTGACCAG
>DATLPF010000125.1:0-35281 GCA_035535875.1 Propionibacteriaceae bacterium | reverse complement strand
ACTTGAGAGGTTGTTCCAGGAAGTGGCCGACCTTCCCGACGCGGATGAGTTGATGACCTATGTGGACCGATGGGGTGTGCATACCAACTGCTTCGACGAAGACGAGTAATCGTCACCTGAACCGATGGGGGTCGACCTGCTCGGCAACGCGCCGAGCGAGGGTCCCAATCCGTTGGCTGGCGGCTGCGAGACCAATCAAGCGGCCATGGGCCGCTGAGCCCGTGCCAGGGTACGACTCCGACAGCGGCCTACACAGAACCGAGTTCGGTCTGGATCCTGATCATCGATCTTCCTCGGCCGCCAGCCTCGCGAGTCGCTGATGATCAACAGCCTGTCCGCGGCCTGTCCGCAGGAGTCCGCAGAAACCAGGTAGAAGCAAATAGAGCGCGGTAGCGGTCCGCACCTGCCGTTTTCCCTTATTTGTCAAGAGTTTATGGGTGTCTGGGCTAGTCATCTGATCATGGCGTTGGAGCCCTTAAGCGCCCTCTCAAGGCGGTAGCGCGGGTTCGAATCGCGTCGGGGCTACCACTCCGTCAACCGCAACGGGCAACGCCTCCGGAAGCTACGCCTCAATCTCTGGCTGCTGCGGTGCTTGATCCAGCAACCTAGTGCGCTCCAGTTGGTCGGCGAGGCCTGCACCATCGGAGGAGTGCAGCCACGGCACTGTCGAATCACGTGTGCTGGCGTGGCCGCGGAAGCTGCTGCCTGCAAGCACCGCCTCGCTCGGCGTCAGCTGGCGGATGCAGACCGCCGCCACATTGTCGGGATGCTTCGCGACGAAGTCGCGGTAGATCGACTCATCGTGCTGTCCGTCGTCACCGACCAGCAACCACTTGATCTGCGGGAACTCGCGCGCCAGGCGCTCCAGACTGCTGCGCTTATGCTCGCGACCGCTACGGAACCAGCGATCAGCCGTTGGACCCCAGTCGGTCAGCAACAGTGCGCCGGCTGGATACAGGTTGCGCGACAGGAAGCGAGTCAAGGTCGGCGCGACGTTCCAGGCTCCTGTGGAGAGGTAGATGAACGGCGCTCCCGGATAGCGGCTGGAGAGCCGCTCGTAAAGGACTGGCATACCCGGGGTCGTCGCCCGCGCATGTTCGTTCACAACGAAGGTGTGCCAGGCTGCCAGCAGGGGCCGCGGCAGTGCGGTCACCATGACCGTGTCATCAATATCGGACACCACTCCGAAGCTGCTTTGTGGATCGACAACGAAGACCAATGTCGTCGCCACCTCTGAGCCTTCGGAGCTTAGGCCGATCCGATGCCAGCCTGGCTCAAGATCAACATCGACGACCACATCGACCACGCCGCTCTGATCTGCCTGCACCTCGTACGATCGTTCCCCGGTGTCAACAGTCACGTTCGCGTTCTCGATCGGGACGCCCATGAAGTTACGCCAGCCGCGTATCCCGGTCGGGATATCGGCGTGGCGCCGGGTGCTTTTCGCGAGCAGCACACGAGCAAGCACCCGTAACCAGGTTGTCGAGCCATAGCTGGTGTAGGGAATCACCTCAGCGGTGTACCCGGCATCCCGCGCCCGCCGACCGCGCCAGCGCTGGATCGCGTGATCGATGCGAATAGCCCGATTGATGACCGGTTCCTCCACAGATGTGACCTTAGCGACCGCTTCAGACGTCGTAAGAGGCGGTCACCGGTCGGAGATTTGACCAACCCAAGTCACATAAGGACTCGAAAAAGTCCGCAACGGTCGGAAACTTGCGCTCTGGTGAGGGCGGTGATCAACTCACGGAACTACTCGCCGCCGCTCCGGCGAAGTACCTCGCTGAGACGTTCCGCGGCGGCGATCACCGCTGGCGCATGCAGCCGGCCGGGCTGTCGGGACAGTCGTTCGATCGGCCCGGACACACTGACGGCAGCGATGACCTTGCCGGAGGGTGAGCGTACGGGCGCCGAGACGGAGGCAACTCCAGGTTCGCGCTCCCCAACCGAATGCGCCCAGCCGCGCCGACGGACCGCGGCCAAGGCGACGGCAGAGTAGCGACTCCCCCGAAGCCCTCGCTGCATCCGGTCCGGTTCCTCCCAGGCCAGCAGCACCTGAGCGGCCGAGCCTGCGCTCATGGTCAGCTGCGTGCCGACGGGCACGCTGTCCCGCAATCCAGACATTCGCTCGGCCGTGGCGACACACACCCGGTAGTCGCCTTGCCGACGGAACATCTGAGCCGATTCCCCGGTGATGTCCCGTAGCCGAGCGAGCACCGGTCCCGCGGTCGCGAGTAGCCGGTCTTCGCCAGCAGCCGACGCCAGCTCGCCCAGCCGCGGCCCGAGGATGAATCGACCTTGCAGATCGCGGCTGACCAGACGATGATGCTCGAGGGCGACGGCAAGGCGATGGGCAGTTGGTCGGGCAAGTCCGGTCGCGGCTACCAAACCAGCCAGAGTGGTCGGTCCGGTCTCCAAGGCACTGAGCACCAGGGCGGCTTTGTCGAGAACGCCGACACCGCTAGAGTTGTCCATGCCTTGATACTGCCGTCTCGGATGCTGGAAGGCAAGTGCGAAGATTAGCTTGCCAGTCGGGGAATTCTGCGGACACAGCGTGGCAGATCGTGGAACGGGGATAAGGAGAGATCGAGCGCCATGGGCAAGACACTGAGCGAGAAGGTGTGGGATGACCACGTCGTACGAACCGCCGATGGTGAGCCCGATCTCCTCTTCATTGATTTGCACCTCGTCCATGAGGTGACAAGCCCGCAGGCCTTCGATGGTCTGCGGCAAGCCGGCCGGGGCGTTCGCCGTCCCGATCTCACGCTGGCAACAGAAGATCACAACACACCGACGCTCAACATTGACCAGCCGATCGCCGACCCGGTGTCACGGATTCAGGTCGACACGTTGCGGAGGAATGCGCGTGAGTTCGGCATCCGCATCCACAGTCTGGGCGATCTTGATCAGGGCATTGTGCACATCATCGGGCCGCAGCTCGGCCTGACCCAACCGGGCCTGACGGTGGTTTGTGGCGACTCCCACACCTCTACACACGGTGCCTTTGGGGCGATCGCGTTCGGCATCGGTACCTCTGAGGTCGAGCATGTCTTGGCCACCCAGACTCTGCCGCAGGCCAGGCCCAAGACCATGGCGGTGAACGTGAATGGTGAGTTGCCGGCCGGGGTTACCGCGAAAGACATCGTGCTGGCGCTGATTGCCAAGGTGGGCACCGGCGGCGGCCAGGGCTACATCGTGGAGTATCGCGGCTCGGCCATTGAGGCGCTCAGCATGGAGGGTCGGATGACGATCTGCAACATGAGCATCGAATGGGGCGCCAAGGCCGGCATGATCGCCCCAGACGACACTACGTTCGCCTATCTCAAAGGCCGCCCACACGCTCCGGAAGGCGCGGACTGGGATGCGGCACTGGCGTACTGGAGGACGCTGCGCAGCGACCCCGAGGCCGTCTTCGATGCCGAAGTTGATCTTGACGCAAGTCAGCTGACGCCTTACGTCACGTGGGGAACCAATCCCGGTCAGGGCGTTCCGCTAGGTGCCGCGGTACCTGATCCGGAGATCTTCGCCGAGGAGGGCGACCGGACCGCCGCCACCAAGGCCCTGGAGTACATGGCCCTCAAGCCTGGTCAGAGGATGCGAGACATCCATGTGGACACCGTGTTCCTCGGCTCCTGTACCAACGGGCGAATCGAGGACTTGCGCGCCGCTGCTGGGGTCATCAAGGGCCATCATGTCGCCGACAACGTGCGAATGCTGGTTGTGCCCGGCTCGGCCCGGGTTCGCCTGCAAGCGGAGTCCGAAGGTTTGGACGTGGTCTTCAAAGAGGCCGGAGCCGAGTGGCGTGCCGCGGGGTGTTCTATGTGTCTGGGAATGAATCCAGATCAACTTGCTCCTGGTGAGCGCGCCGCATCCACCTCAAATCGCAACTTTGAGGGTCGGCAGGGCAAGGGCGGGCGGACGCACCTGGTGTCGCCGCTGGTGGCCGCAGCGACCGCCGTAACCGGCACACTCAGTTCACCTGCCGATCTGTCCGGGAGCCGATGATCATGGATGCCTTCAGCAACCACACCGGCACTGCACTCCCACTGCGGCGGAGCAATGTCGACACCGACCAGATCATTCCAGCCGTCTATCTCAAGCGGGTGACCAAGACCGGCTTCGAGGATGGACTGTTCGCGGCATGGCGCAACGACCCCAACTTCGTGCTCAACCTGCCGCAGTACGCGGGAGCGACGATCTTGATCGCCGGTCCCGACTTCGGCACGGGTTCATCCCGGGAGCATGCGGTTTGGGCGTTGCAGAACTACGGGTTCAAAGTCGTAATCGGCTCCCGTTTCGGGGATATCTTCCGTGGCAACTCCGGCAAGGCGGGACTGCTGATCGCGGTGGTCGATCAGAAGATCATCGAGGAGCTCTGGGACTTCGTCGAGGAACACCCTGCCGCACCTATCACCGTCGACCTCGTCAGCAGGCAGATCACTGCCGACGGTTTCCACACCGAATTCGAGATTGACGACTACACCAGGTGGCGGCTGCTGGAGGGCTTGGACGACATCGGGCTGACACTGCGGCATGTTGATCAGATCGATGAGTTCGAGCGCCGCCAGCCGGCGTACAAGCCGAAAACCCTGCCAGCAAAGGTCGCCAGCACCAGCTAGTGTCGAGCTGTTTTCCTTACAACACACCAAAATGTGCGACCTAGGTGATTGTCTGGCTGCGCGATCTTCCCTAGCGTTGGCTCTGCAGGCGTACCGTACGCTGCCCAAGGTCCCAGCAGGCCCAAGGTCCCAGAGGCTTGGTATCGCATCGAGAAGGGAAGCTGTGAACAAGGCTGAATTGATTCAGGCGCTGTCCGCCTACTATGACGGCAGCAAGAGCGAAGCAGCCAAGGCCCTTAACGCCGTGGTGGAAACCATCACCTACAAGACTGCAGCTGGGGAGAAGGTCTCGATCACTGGGTTTGGCGTTTTCGAGAAGGTGCCTCGTTCCGCACGGATGGTGCGCAATCCGCGTACCGGTGAGCGCAAACGTGCCAAGGCGACAGCTGTTCCGCGTTTCCGCGCGGGGACGGACCTGAAAGCCTACGTCTCGGGGGCCAAGAAGGTGCCACGGGCGACCGCCAAGAAGGCCTCCTCTGGGAGTGCGGCGGCATCGAAGACTGCGGTGGCTGCGAGGAAGACGGTTGCGAAGGCTCCTGCCAAGAAGACTGGGACAACTGCCAAGAAGACCGCCGCCAAGCGCTAGGGCCCTGCGCTGGACACTGGTCCGCAGCTACAGCCACGCGGATAGCACGCGGCCGTCAGCTTCTGCTGCGTGCAGGCGCTGGCCGAGACGCGTGTATCGCAGTTCATCGCGGAAAGCTGTCGCCGGTAGCGCGATTCGTCGTCCGGTGGCAGTGACGGCCAGCAGCTCTCCATCCGCGTTGCGCCATTGCGTCGCGGTGATCAACTCGTAGCGGCCGAGGCGCCCTTTTCCATGATCAATTAGTGCGCTGGTCGCCGGACCCACGCCCAGTCCGATCGCCGCTGCCAGATCGGCTTCGGTATCAACATCGCGGCGGGCATCGGCAATGGGCGATCCGATCGCTTCTGCGGAAAGGCTCACTGCGCCGGAGGCATAGTGAGCTGCAGCCGACCGCCCCTGGAACTGCGGCGCCAACTCGACATCGTGTGCGACGAGCATCGTGGTGCCGACCCCTGATGCATCGGCAACAAAGGATCGCGGATGAGATCGCGAGGCATCCACGATCTGCAGCACAGACTCCGGCCGCAAGGCCGGAAGATCACCAACGCAAGCCACGACCGATGAGAATCCTTGGGCATGGAGGGTCAGCGCACCTCGGCTGAGGGCCGAATTCATGCCGACGTGGCCGGACTCGCTGATGACCTCGGCAGCGATTCCGGCATGGCGCAGCCGCGCCTCCAGGGCGGGCTGATCACTGACGACTAGCACATGTGGCAGCGCGCGACACAGCGCGGACAAGGTGTCGAGCGCCATCGTCCAGGCGACGCGGCGCCGCAGCGGATCGGGTACGGCGAGTCGCGACTTTGCATGCTCAATCGGTTTGAGAGCGATCACTCCGGCAGCGGGCGAGGCAGCCATCATCCGGAGTCTTTGTCAACATTCACGCTGACGAACTCCTCTCAAGGATGATGGTGCATGATCCGTGTCATCTGCGGCGCTCCACGTCACCGCGGATCGCGCTTCGCGATCTGAGCTTATTTGCGACGCTCCGCGCCGCGCGGATCGCGCTGGTGATCCGCTGCCGTCGTCCTCGCTCGGAGACGAGAGGCGTGTCTCCTCGCTCGTCCTCCGATCAGCGGCGCGCGATCCGGGGTCGCTGTCACGATCCCGTAAGGTAAAGCCACTCATGGCGCGGTGAACCCACCCGAGCCGACCGCAACCGACCCTGGATCGCCAAGACCCATTCACCGAAGACTGAGGTGTCGATGGCCGAGAATGCTGCCGCGAGTCGGCGCACGGAACTCAGGCCACTGTCGGAGGTCAATCAGGAGCCCGGCGGGCAGACCATCTCAACCGTCGTCAGAATTCTCCATGCGATCATGAGGCCGCTGACCAAGCGGGACTGGCGCTACCAGGACAAGGTGCCGCAGACCGGCGGAGTGATCTTTGTCGCAAACCACATCTCCAATGCGGATCCCTTGGCTGTCGGGCAGTTTTTGGCGTTCTCCGGGCGCTGGCCGCGGTTCCTGGCAAAAGCGTCGGTATTCGAGATTCCCATAGTCGGTCGCATCATCGCTGCCTGTGGCCAGATCCCGGTTCGGCGTGAGTCCACACAATCCAAGGACGCGCTCATTGCCGCCGCACACGCGATCGAGCAAGGCCGCGCGGTCGTGATCTACCCGGAGGGAACGATCACCCGAGATCGGGACCTGTGGCCGATGCGAGGCAAAACCGGAGCGGCGCGGCTTGCACTTGCTACCGGATGCCCGGTCGTGCCGATCGGGCAGTGGGGTGCTCAGGAGCTGATGCCCGGCCGCGAGCCGAGCTTCCCCAGGCTCTTTCCTCGCAAGACCTTGCGGGTCGCGGTGGGTGACCCGGTCGCGCTCGATGATCTTCGTGAGAAGCCGGTGACTGTGGTCACACTCGATGAGGCGACGACAAGAATCATGGACGCCATCACTGTCCTGGTTGTCGAGCTGCGAGCAGCGACACCGCCCGCGCATCGCTACGACCCGGATAGGGAGAAGACGGCCGGAGACCAAACATGAGCAGTACTGCACCCACCGATAACCCGGCGCGCGTCGCGGTGATGGGATCTGGTTCCTGGGGCACTGCCTTTGCGCTTGTGGTCTGCGACGCCGGTAATCACGTGACGCTTTGGGCTCGGCGTCCGGAGCTCGCGAGCAAGATCAACATTGAACACCGCAACCCCGACTACTTTCCGGACTTGCCGCTGCCGGCGTCCTTGAAGGCGGTGAGTGATCCTCAGGGGGCCATGGTCGAAGCCGACTTTGTGGTGCTCGCCGTGCCCTCACAGGCACTTCGGAGCAACCTGCGTCAGTGGCGGATCCCGCAGAACGCCATCGTGGTGAGTCTGGCAAAGGGCATCGAGCTTGGCACTGGACTACGGATGAGTGAGGTGATAGCTGAAGCCGGCAACATCAGCCCCGAGCGCATTGCCGTTGTCACCGGCCCAAACTTGGCTCGAGAAATCGCCGAGCGACAGCCGTCTGCGAGCGTGGTCGCGAGTGTCTCGCTGGCGACGGCCGAAGGCTTGCAGAGCGTCTGCCACACAGCCCGATTCCGGGCGTACACCAACACCGATGTCATCGGTTGCGAGCTCGGCGGGGCGACCAAGAACGTGATCGCGCTGGCGGTTGGCATGGCGATGGGGCTCGGCCTGGGAGCGAATGCGACAGCGTCGGTGATCACTCGGGGTCTGGCCGAGATCAGTCGACTCGGGTTGGCGTTGGGAGCCGACCCCTACACCTTCTCTGGCCTCGCGGGTCTCGGCGATCTCGTCGCGACCTGCTCATCTCCGCTCTCCCGGAACCGGACCTTTGGAGAGGAGCTCGGGAAGGGACGCACAGTCGCGGAGATCACCGCTTCGACCCGACAGGTCGCTGAGGGCGTGAAGTCGTGTGCATCGATAACCGAACTCGCTGCGAAGCATCAGGTTGAAATGCCGATCGTGGAGAGTGTCGCCGCCGTCGTTGCCGGCGAGCTGACGCCGGCCGAGATGATTACGACCCTGATGTCCCGCTCGGCCAAACCAGAGCGTTACTAATCACCCCTAGAGTCGATCGAGAGCCTCCGCAAGGTCGCTCCAGAGGTCCTCGACATGTTCGATCCCAACCGACATCCGCACCAGACCTTCCGGCACCGACTGGAATTCGCCTTCCCAGCGTCGCCGTCGCTCCAGCGTGGACTCGACTCCACCGAGGCTGGTGGCGAAGGCCCAGAGTGAGCAGCCATCGATGAAGTCCTCGGCCGCCTTCGCGTCCGCAAGATCGATTGAGATCACCGAGCCAAAGCCAGACATGGTGCGCCGCGCGAGGTCGTGACCAGGATCGGTCGATAGTCCGGGGAAGCGCACTCGTTGCACGTGCCTGTGGGCGACCAGCCGTTCGGCGAGAACCTGGGCGCTTGCCTGGGCCTGGGCGAGCCGCAACGGCAGCGTACGCAAACCACGCAGTGCAAGGTAGGCCTCCATCGGACCGGGAGAAGCGCCGAACGAGCGGCGGACAGCGTCCAACGCGTCAAATGTCGATGCGTCATCGGCTCTCGTCACGATGGCGCCGAGTACGACGTCGGAATGGCCCGAGAGCAGCTTGGTGGCCGAATGCAGCACGATATCGGCGCCGGAATCCAGCGGTCGTTGCAGCAGTGGAGTCGCGAAGGTGTTGTCCACGACGAAAATAGAGTTGGGGGAGAGGTTCTGGCCTAGCGTAGGAAGATCTGCCACCTCGATTGTCGGATTGGTCGGCGACTCGATCCACACCATGTCGGCGCCCTCGGCCGCCGTCAGAACCTCGGTCGTGTCGGCGACGTTAACTCGCCGCACCTGCCAGCCGTATCTTCTGGCCCGCCGATCGATAGCCTCCGCTACGCCGACGTAGCAGTTGTGAGGAATCGCGATGACACCGTCGGGCGGCAGGAGCTCCAGCACGGCATGGGCGGCCGCCATCCCCGAGGCAAAGGTCAGCGCCCGGCCACCCTCCAAGGCGCCGATCGCCTGTTCCAGCGCTTGCCAGGTTGGGTTGCTGTAGCGGCCGTATCCGAGCGTGGCAGCGCCTGGGTCGTGCGCGCCGACATAGGTGGAGGCAAAGACCACTGGCGGATTCAACGGAGCGTCGACCGCTCGCTCCGGGCGGCCGGCGGTGACCGCCACGGTTTCAACATGCAATCGGGTTGAGTGTGAGCGCTCCGGAGGTGGGGGCTGGTTGATCACAGGCCAAGTCTGAAGCCTTGGCGGCGCGAGCCGCTCTACCCGGCTAAGGTCGAGGATCGTGAGTGAGAGCCAGCCGAGCCTTCGTGGGGTCAACGGTTACCGGCATCGGGTCGCGGTGGTCTTCGGCGGAACCAGCAGTGAGCACGGCGTGTCGTGCCTGACCGCAGCCGGGGTACTAAGCGCCTTGGATCAGGATCGCTTTGATGTGGTCGGTATTGGCATAACGCCTACCGGGCGCTGGGTTTTGGTCGATCCCGAGACGATCAGTCGGCTCGCTGTGACCGACGGCAAGTTGCCGGAACTGAGCGAGAACGCGGCCGAGGCCTTGCTGATGCGCGTGTCGAGCGGTAGTGAGCTGGCCGTACGGGAGCAGTCAGCTCTGTCCCATCTCGGGCCGGTCGACGTCGCGCTCGCATTGCTGCACGGGCCCTTCGGTGAAGACGGCACCATCCAGGGGCTCTTCGAGATGATGGGCACTCGCTATGTCGGCTCCGGTGTGTTGGCCAGCGCGGTCGGGATGGACAAGCACTACATGAAGCTGGTGCTGGCGGCGTCTGGCCTGCCGGTCGGACCGTTCGTCCCGATCACTCCGGCTCAGTGGCAACGAGACAAGACCGCTTGCCTGGAAGCCACTGCTGCGTTGCACTACCCGGTCTTCGTGAAGCCGGCGCGTGGCGGATCAAGCTTGGGCATCTCGAAGGTGAACGATCCCGCGCAGCTCGAACAGGCCGTCCGGGTGGCGCAGGCCTACGATCCCAAGGTCATCGTCGAGCAGGGGTTCGTGGGTGCCCGCGAGCTCGAGTGCGGAGTCCTGGCTGACCTCGACGGCGGGCCGCCGATGGCGAGCGTGGTAGCCGAGATCCGCGTGCACGGCGCCTCAGGCTTCTACGACTTCGAGGCCAAGTACCTCCCAGAAGAGCAGGTCGATCTTGATGTGCCGGCGGATGTTCGGCCGGAGCTGGCCAGCGAGGTTCAGCAGCTCGCGGTACGGACATTTGAAGCGATCGGCTGCGAGGGTCTCGCTCGGGTCGACGTCTTCGTGACGCACGACGGGCAGGTCGTAGTCAATGAAATCAACACGATGCCAGGCTTCACCCCGCATTCCATGTTTCCGCGGATGTGGGCGGCCAGCGGTGTGCCTTATCCGGAGCTGGTCGAGCGGCTGATCACGTTGGCGCTGCGTCGTCCCGTTGGGCTCCGGTGACAGCTGCGAGCGTCGGGAATGCCGGCGGATTCGCGATGTTCGCGCCGCCGATCTGCAGGAGGAGATGGCGGAACAACGCTTCACCGTTCCGTCAGCTCCGACGAAGACGGCGGCAACCCAGCGAACATCGCAGCGAGCGGAGCGAGCCATCAAATACAGCGCGATGCGCGAGCAGCTCTTAGAACTAGATGTGGACGACGGGACAGGTCACGGTCCGCGTAATGCCAGGCACCGATTGGACCCTGGCAACCACGAGTTGGCCGAGCTCATCGACACTCGAGGCTTCGGCGCGCACGATGACGTCGTAAGGACCGGTTACATCCTCAGCCAGCGTGACACCTTGGATGGCGCCAATCGCGTGCGCGACCTCAGCCGCCTTGCCGACGTTGGTCTGGACCAAGATGTATGCCTGTACGACCATCGAGTGGTACCTCCTGGGTTTCAAGACGGGGGTGTCTTCTCAGTCTCAGGGTGCGTCGTCAGTCCTTGGCGGAGACCGCGTACGCTCGCCGATGTGCGTCACGCTACATCCTCCAGGAGCGTCGCGGATACGCGGCAGCGCCGGAGGTTTCGGTGAATCTCAGCCGCACCGCCACGCTGTCCGAGATCGGGGAGTTTCCACTCATTGCGGCAATCACCGAAGGGTTGTCGCTTGCAGCTGACGTTCGTGTTGGCCCAGGGGACGATGCCGCCGTGCTGGCGATCGAAGATGCGGTGGTGGCGTCACTGGATGTGCTCGTGGAGGGCGTGCACTTCCGGCGCGACTGGTCCGAGGCTCGCGATGTCGGACGCAAGGCGGTCGCCGTCAACATCGCCGACATCGAAGCGGTCGGCGCCCGGGCAACTGGACTATTGGTCGGCTTTTCCGCACCGGCCGACCTGCCTGTTGGTTGGGTACTCGATTTCGCCGACGGCCTCACCCAAGAAAGCCAGGCGGCCGGGGTGAGTCTGCTCGGAGGCGACGTAACCAGAGCTCGCGATATCACCGTTGCCGTTACAGCGATGGGCTCGTTGGAGGGCCGCGCTCCAGTGCTACGGTCTGGGGCCCGGCCAGGCGATCTGGTTGCCATCCATGGCCGGCTGGGCTGGGCCGCCGCAGGTCTCGCCGTACTCGGAAGAGGGTTCCGCTCGCCGCGGGCACTGGTCGAGGCGCAGCGGGTGCCCCAGGTGAGCTACGGCGCCGGCGCTCATGCCGCGCGAGCGGGGGCCACGTCCATGATCGACATCTCAGACGGCTTGCTTGCCGACCTCGGCCATGTGGCGAGCGCCTCGGGGGTGCTGATCGACCTGCGTCGGGATGCCTTCGAGGTCGCGGAACCACTGCAGGCGGTTGCCGCAGCCACTGGTTCGGATCCGTACAGTTTCCTCTTCACCGGCGGCGACGACCACGCCTTGGCGGCCACGTTCCCCTCACCGGACGCCGTGCCGGCAGACTGGCTGGTGATTGGCGCCGTGGAACTCGCAGCTGATGATCACGCTGGCGTCTTGGTGGACGGTGCGGGGTGGGACTCACCCGCAGGCTTCGATCACTTCAGCCCTCTGCGAGCCTCGGAGCCGCGCAGATGAGCCTGCCTACCGCTCGAGTCCTGACGATTGCTGGCTCGGACTCAGGTGGGGGAGCAGGCATCCAAGCGGACCTCAAGACGATGCTGGCCCACGGAGTCCACGGAATGAGCGTGCTCACGGCCGTGACTGCGCAGAACTCGGTCGGCGTGCAGGGCATCTGGCCGCTGCCAGCGGAGGCGATTCGGGCACAGTTTCGCAGTGTTGTCGATGACATCGGCGTGGATGCGGTGAAGGTCGGCATGTTGGGCAGTGAAGAGACAGTGGCCTGCGTCGCAGACCTGGTGGCTGATCTTGATCCGTCAGTGCCGCTGGTCGTCGACCCAGTGTGCGTCAGCAAGCATGGGGATCGGCTGATCGATCAGGCGGCACTCGGAGCGCTCCGCACCCTATTGTTCCCGTACGCGACGATGATCACTCCCAATCTCGACGAGGCTGCCGTGCTGACCGGGCGTTCACTTGAAACGCCAGCGCCAGTGCTCGCCGAGCTCTTGCTTGGTTGCGGTCCGCAGTGGGTCTTGATCAAGGGCGGCCATGGCGACGGTGACGCGATCGATTACTTGAAGAACCAGGGCGGCGGCGATTTCACCTATACCGCCGCTCGAGACGACAACCGGCATACCCATGGGACGGGCTGCACCCTTGCATCGGCCTTGGCGAGCCAGCTTGCGTTGGGCCACGGCGTCTCGGAGGCGATGGCGCTGGCGAAGGCCTACGTCACCGGAGCCATCGCTGCTGGCTTCGCGCTCGGCAGCGGCATCGGGCCGACAGATCATTTGTGGCGGTTGCGGCGCTATCTCGCCGATCCGGTTTGAGCGCGGCGTGTAGCCCGCCGATCGGGTCATTGATCTTGTAACCTCCAGAACATGGCGACCCGCGCGTCTTCCCCACCGCGGCCCCGCAGCAGATCTGGCTCATCCCAGCGTGCCAAACCGCGGTCGACCGGAAGCAAAAGATCCTCTCGCACCGCTGCGGCGCGGGCCACTGCCCCGCGCAAGCGGTCCCGCACGCGCCGCTCAGCAAGCCGTCGCCCGAGCCTGACCCCCTTTGATCGGCTGTTACTCGGTATCGCCGCGGTGGTGACCGGTCTCGCCCACGCTCTGGGCAATGCTGTGCGTCGGATCGGACCTGGCGTGAAGGAAGTCGACCCAGCCCTCCGGCGAGACGGAATCGGATTGTTCCTCCTCGGCAGTGCGATTGTCGTCGGGGCGGCAGTCTGGTGGGGTCTGCCGGGGGTGATCGGGCAGGCCATCACCACGGGCGTCGCGACCACCATCGGCACTCTCAGCTACCTGGCCCCCATCCTGTTGGCACTCATGGCCTGGCGGACCTTGCGGCATCCAGACCGCAACGGTCCCATTGGGCGGCAGGTGATCGGCTGGAGCGCGATCCTGTTCGGCCTGCTGGGCTTGATCAACATCGCCCGCGGGCTACCGCGTACCAACGAGCCTGCGCGACTCCGCGATGCCGGCGGAATCATTGGCTATGTCTCCTCCAGCCTGCTCTCGGATCTGTTGACGGTTTATGTCGCGGTGCCGTTGCTGATCTTGCTGCTGCTCTTTGGAGTGATCGTTGTCGTCGGTGTTCCGCTGCATCAGATTCCTGATCGCGTGCGTTCAGCGCGAGCGCGACTGCGACATCGACCGGTGATCATCGAAGGTCAGGTAGTGCCTGAGCTGGAGTACGGCGGCGACCGAGCCTACGACACTCCGGTGATCGGCGACCAGGCACGGTCTCGGCGGCCAGGCGGCAGTGGGGCTGATGAGGCACCGGAGTTGAGCTCAGCAGCGCCAGACGGTGCGGAGGGCGAGGCGGCTCTGGAGTCACGTCGTGCAGTCACAGCCGGATTGCCGCCCGGCGTCACCGTGCACGGTGTCGATGGGGAGGAGTTGGAGGCACCGCCACATACGCCGATCCCACAGCGCGTAGAGCAGCTCCAGCTGTCCGGCGATGTTCAGTATCTGCTCCCCGACCCGGCCACGCTGAACCACGGAAGCGTGCACAAGGCGCGTACCAATGCCTCCGACGCTGTTGTGCATCAGCTCACCGAAGTGCTGCTCCAGTTCGAGATCGACGCGCATGTCACCGGGTATAGCCGCGGTCCCACCGTCACCCGATACGAGGTCGAGCTCGGCCCGGCGGTGAAGGTCGAGAAGGTCACCGCGTTGAGCCGCAACATCGCGTACGCGGTGGCCAGCGCCGATGTGCGCATCCTGTCGCCAATCCCGGGGAAGTCCGCAATCGGCATCGAGATTCCCAACAGTGACAAGGAAGTGGTTTCTTTGGGGGATGTGCTGCGGTCAGCCCGTGCCAGGAATGATCATCACCCGATGACGGTCGGTCTCGGCAAGGACGTCGAAGGCGGCTTCGTCGTGGCCAACCTGGCCAAGATGCCCCACCTGCTCGTCGCCGGTGCCACCGGATCTGGCAAGTCGAGCTTCGTCAACTCCATGATCACTTCGATCATGATGCGGGCGACACCCGACGAGGTGAGGATGCTCCTGGTCGACCCGAAGCGAGTCGAGCTGACCGCGTACGAGGGAATTCCGCACCTGGTGACGCCCATCATCACCCACCCCAAGAGAGCAGCCGAGGCACTCCAGTGGGTGGTGCGCGAGATGGACCTGCGATACGAGGACCTTGCCGCATACGGTTTCCGGCACGTCGACGACTTCAACAAGGCGGTGCGGGCCGGGGCGGTCAAGCCGCCGACGCCTGACGTGGGGGGCGCGGAGGAGTCGTCCACCTTGCTGGATGGAGCCGCGGGCCGTGTGCCAGCGCCCTACCCCTACCTTGTGGTGATCGTGGACGAGCTATCTGACCTGATGATGGTGGCTCCGCGGGATGTCGAGGATTCGATCGTCCGTATCACTCAGCTGGCGCGGGCCGCGGGAATACACCTGGTGCTGGCCACCCAACGGCCCAGTACGGATGTGGTGACCGGGCTGATCAAGGCAAACGTGCCTAGTCGGCTGTCGTTCGCGACGTCCTCGATGACCGATTCCCGAGTGATCTTGGATCAACCTGGGGCGGAGAAGTTGGTCGGCCAGGGGGACGGCTTGTTCTTGCCGATGGGGTCCAGCAAGCCGATCCGCATCCAGGGTGCCTGGGTCACCGAGAACGAGGTCAGAGCTGTGGTGAGCCATGTGTGCGAACAGCTCAAGCCCACTTATCGCGAGGATGTGATGTTGGGATCGGAGTCCTCTGCCAAGGTGGCTGAGGACATCGGCAACGATCTGGAGCTGGCGCTTCAGGCGGTGGAGCTGGTCGTGACTCTGCAGCTCGGCTCGACCTCGATGCTGCAACGCAAGCTCCGCGTCGGATTTGCGAAGGCGGGCCGGCTAATGGACATCCTGGAGACGCGCGGCATCGTCGGACCTTCTGAAGGATCAAAGCCACGCGACGTTCTGGTGACGCCCGACGAGCTGGACGCGGTGATGGAGAACCTCAGGCTCGGTTAGCTGGGAGCGGCGACGGCACCAGCGCCCCCGGACCGCGCACCGCCGGGGCATATCACAATCGGTCATACTGGGACGGCCATGCATGAGTCCGCCACATCCGCCGTCCTGGCTGCCAGTCAGGCTCCGACCAGGAGCTCGACCCCGACTTCGGTGCATCTCGTCACGCTTGGTTGTGCGCGTAATGAGGTCGACTCGGAGGAACTGGCCGCCCGACTGGAGCTCGATGGTTTCAGGCTGGTGGCCGACCCAGGTGCGGCGGACGCGGTGATGGTCAACACCTGCGGCTTCATCGAGGCGGCCAAGAAGGACTCGATCGACACGCTGCTCGCCGCCAGTGACCTCAAGAAGGCTGGCCGCGCACAGGCTGTAGTCGCCGTCGGGTGCCTGGCAGAGCGCTACGGTCACGAGTTGGCTGAGGCCCTGCCCGAGGCCGATGCCGTCCTCGGATTCGACGACTACGCCGATGTTGCTGATCGACTGCGGGTGATCTTGGCCGGGCAACGGCATCAAGCCCACATGCCGCGTGATCGTCGCTCATTATTGCCGCTGGCTCCCGCGGCGCGGCCAGCCGCTGCGAGTACAGCAACCATCCCTGGCCATGGGTCGGTGCGCTTGGGCAGCGTAGGTCCGGCAAGTGGGCCACGGGTTTTCCGCCGCCGGCTCGACGGCGGCCCGTCCGCCCCGCTGAAGATCGCTTCCGGTTGCGACCGGCGCTGTACCTTCTGCGCCATTCCGGCATTTCGAGGCGCGTACGTCTCGCGGCAGCCTGCCGAGATCATGGCCGAGGCAGCGTGGCTGGTCGAGCAGGACGTTCGTGAGGTCTTTCTGGTCAGCGAGAACTCCTCGTCCTACGGCAAGGATCTCGGCGACGTACGCCTCCTCGAGCGGCTGCTCACTGAACTAGGTGGGGTTGACGGGCTGTCCTGGATTCGCGTCTCGTACCTGCAACCGGCCGAGGTTCGGCCCAGCCTGATCGAGGTGATGGCGAGCACGCCGAAGGTGGTTCCGTACTTCGATCTGTCTTTCCAGCACGCTTCGCCGCCCGTGCTGCGCCGGATGCGACGCTTCGGTAGCGCCGAGTCATTCCTGGGATTGATCTCCTCGATCCGACGGTTGGCGCCAGCCGCAGGGATCCGGAGCAACGTGATCTGCGGCTTCCCAGGTGAGACTGAGGCCGATCTCGCTGTGCTGTGCGAGTTCCTCGCCGCGGCGGATCTGGATGCGATCGGTGTCTTCGGTTACTCGGCTGAGGAGGGTACGGAGGCGCGTCGCCTGGACGGGCAGCATGCGGCGGAGGAGATAGAGGCCCGGCGTGTGCGGGTGGCCGATCTCGCGGACGAGCTGGTCAGCCAGCGGGCAGAGGCACGGATTGGCGAATCCGTGCAGGTGCTCGTCGAGGATGCGGATGCGGACATAGTCGGCCGCGCCGCGCACCAGGGCCCTGAGGTAGACGGCAACGTCCGTTTGATCACCCGCGACCCAGTCCAGCGGGGTGACTTGGTCGATGCGGTCGTCTCTGACACCGACGGTGCCGATCTGGTTGCCACCGCGAGTCTGCATCAGTGGGTCCCCTCGGCCGGTGGGCGGGAACTCACCACGCCATGATCGACGATGAGCATCGAGCAGGTGCGGGGCCCGACAGGCTCCGCCCGAAGCCTGACCCCGATGCGCTGGCGCCGAGCGAAACACATCCGGTTGGACCGATGGCAGAACCTGAGACAAGTCCGTGGAATGTGCCGAACGCGCTGACCGCGTTCCGCATCATTTTGGTCCCGGTCTTCGCGTGGATGCTGCTGGTCCATCCCGATCAGCCATGGTGGCGGTCTCTCACTGCTGTGATCTTCACCCTGGCGATCTTGACTGACACCCTTGACGGGTACCTGGCACGCAAGCACAACATCATTACCCGCTTCGGCAAGCTCGCCGACCCGATCGCGGACAAAGCACTGACGGGCATGGCCTTCATTGGCTTGTCGATCATCGATGAGCTTCCGTGGTGGGTCACCGTCACGATCTTGGTCCGCGAGTGGGGCATCACGATCTTGCGTTTTGTGGTTCTCCGTTATGGGGTCATGGCGGCCGGTCGCGGGGGCAAGATCAAGACCGTGACCCAAGCGATTGCGGTGATCTTGTATCTGCTCCCGTTGCCCAGCGGGGCCCATATCGTCGCCGTGGTCGTGATGGCCGTCGCCTGGGTCATCACCATGGTGACCGGCCTGGACTATGTTCGGGAAGCATTTCGGCTGCGACGTCGGGCTCACGCGGGACGATGAAGTCCGGGCTAGCCGCCGGCATTCTTGCCGAGCTGAGCCGTCGTGGCGAGACTCTTGCAAGCGCTGAGTCCCTGACCGGCGGAATGGTCGGCCTGCTGCTCACCGATGTCCCTGGCGCATCGGTCAGCTATGTGGGTGGCGTGATCAGCTACGCCACCCGCCTCAAGGCAACGCTTGCGGGAGTGGATGCAGCAACACTGGCCGAACTCGGGCCTGTCTCAGGGCGCACGGCGGCCGAGATGGCCAGGGGTGTGGCGAAGCGATGCAACGCCGATTGGGGAGTCGCGACGACCGGAGTCGCCGGGCCGGAGTCTCAGGACGGCCATCCTGTCGGCGAGGTTTTCGTCGCCGTGAGCCACCAAGCCCGTGATGTGTTGCGGGTCAAGGAACTCTCGCTGCAAGGAGAACGCATGGGGATCCGGCGGGAGGCAGCCGTGGCTGCGCTGGCGCTGCTTGCCGACGCCCTTGGATTGCACAGCATCCCCGCTGTCGTTGACGACGCGAGCGAGACCTGAGCGTGGACCGCTCTGGTGTTGTCAGTGAGGATGGGTACAGTTTCCATATGCAGTCCAAGGAGCTCCCGGTGAAACCGATGCTCGTACGCGAGCTCATCGGTGAGTCGCTCCGGGAGGAGCGCGTCTCGCAGGGAAAGACGCTGCGGGAAGTGTCCAGGAATGCTCGCGTCAGTTTGGGATATCTCTCCGAGGTCGAGCGGGGTCAGAAGGAAGCGTCCAGCGAGCTGCTGGCCGCGATTTGTGCGGCGCTGGATCTGCCGCTCTCAGTGGTGCTCAACGTGGTCAGCGAGAAGATGGCCAGCTACGAGCGTGTGACCTCTTTGCCGAATGTACGGGCAATGGCGCAGGCTGCCGCCTGAGGAAATCCTCCGGAATCCTGACTAAGCCACACCTGGCGGTGCTCTCGTTCGGCTGATCAGCAGGTTGTTCAGGCGTGTAAGGGCAAGCCCTGCCGAGTGTGAGCCGGCGCTACGCTGATCATGGGAGGTCGGCGTGGAGCACCCAACGGTCACCGAGCGGACACGACAAGCTGTTCGAACTGGGCCATGGCTCCAGGTGTACGAGGACCTCAACGGCCGCGAGCCTGGAAGCCTCGCTGCGGGTGAGCTGGAGGCGCTGGCCGAGGCGGCCTGGTGGCTGTGCAAGACCGACGAGTCGATCACCCGGCGCCAGCGGGCCTACGCCGCCTATCGGGACGTCAAGGACGACCGTGGAGCGGCTAGGACAGCGGCGCGCCTGTTCCATGATCACTTCTACCGTGGTGAGGGCGCGGTGGCGGTCGGCTGGCTTCGCCGCGGATTCCGTCACGCCGAGCAAAGTCCCGGCTGTATCGAGGCTGGCTGGCTGCAGATGGCCGAGGCCGAGCTCCACCTGCACAATGGCCCGCTGGCGGAAGCCGTGGACGGTGCTGCCCGGGCCATCCAGGTGGCCCGAGACCATGACGATCCTGACCTGGCGGCGGTGGCGATGCAGATCCAGGGCCGCGCGCTCATCGCGCAGGGCAGGACCGACGATGGCCTGGCGCTGTTGGATGACGCCATGACCTACGTGCTCGCCGGCGAGCTGCGTCCCCTCTACACCGGCTGGGTCTATTGCTCGGTGATCATGGCGTGCAAAGACCTCGCCGATCTGCAGCGTGCCAGTGAGTGGACCGAGGCCGCCCGGGAGTGGTGCGAGGTGCTTCCGGCGACCACGCCTTATAGCCAGGGTCTGTGTCGTGTCTACCGCGGCGAGGTGCTCGCCCTGCGCGGTGCCTGGGTCGAAGCCGAAGCGGAGATGCGCCGCGCCCACGAACAGCTGCTTTCCCATAAGAAACGGGGAGCAGGGGAGGCGTCCTACGGCGTCGGCGAGTTATTGCGGCGCCGTGGGGATCTGGCCGAGGCCGAGCAAGCGTTCGTGCTGGCGCAGCAGCTGGGTTGGGATCCTCAGCCAGGGATGGCGCTGCTGCGGCTGGCGCAGGGGCGAGTCGAGGCGGCCGCAGCCGCCCTCCGATCCGCGCTGGCATCACCCACGGTGGACCGCTTCGGTCGGGCGCGCTTACTGGCCGCCCAGGTCGATGTAACGGTCGCAGCCGGCACGTTCGATGAGGCCCGCCAGGCCGCGTTAGAGCTGGTGACGATCGCGGACAGCCTTAGCAGTGCAGTGGTGGCTGCGACCGCGTCCATGGCCCAGGGCGCGTACCACCTCGCCTCGGGAAGTCCAGCAGCGGCGCTGAATCAGCTGAGACGTGCGTTGAACGGTTGGCGGGAACTCCAGCTGCCCTACGAGGAAGCCACGGCTCGGCTCATGATCGGCAGGACTCAGCGGATGCTCGGCGACGAAGAGGGCGGCAGAATCGAAATCGACGCCGCTCGAGCCGCGTTCGACCGTCTCGGCGCCGTCGCTGACGCTCGCCGTGCCGCTGAGTTGCTGCACGGAGGCCCTTCGCGACCGGCGCTAACCGACCGTGAAATAAGCGTGCTCCGGTTGGTAGCGGCGGGAAGGCAGAACCGAGACATCGCTGGTGCGCTACATCTCAGTGAGCACACGGTCGCCCGGCACATGCAGAATATTTTTGCCAAACTGGGCGTGTCTTCACGCGCTGCGGCTACATCCTCTGCGCTTAAGCGCGGCTTGCTCTGACCCAATGGTCAGAACCCACCACAGACCCGCCGCTGCTGAACTTGGTTAGTGCAGGCGATGCTCGGCGCCTACCCGGCGCCGTACGTTGTCCCCGAAGCGCGAGCAAAGGGAAAGCAATGACATCCACTACCTTCGACATGGCCCAGTACAAGGCCCGGATCCGGGCTGAATGGCGGGATGCCGCACTCGGGTGGCGAGTTTGGTTCGACGTGCTGGACGCCGAAAATGCTGGGTTTGCGGTGAGCCGGCGCCTGATCGAGCTGGCCGGGATCGGTCCGGGGGATGCTGTGCTAGACGTCGCCGCCGGCTACGGGGAGCCCGGCCTGAGTGCCGCGCGCGCGGTGGCGCCCGACGGGCTCGTCGTCTGCACCGACATCTCTGGCGAGATGTTGTCCTATGGCGCCGAGCGCGCGGCTGCCGAGGGGCTCGACAATGTCAAGTTCATCGAATGTGACGCTGAGGAGCTGGTTTTCGATGAAGGCACCTTCGACGCCGTGCTGAGCCGCCAAGGCCTGCAGTTCCTCCCCGACGTCGGAGGGGTGCTGGCGCGGCTCTACGCCTTTCTCAAGCCGCACGGACGCCTCGCGGCAGCCGTGTGGGGTCAACCCTCGACTGTCCAGTTCGCCGCACCTGTGCCTGTCATCAGAGCCGAGCTCGAGCTGCCACCGCCGCCGCCCGACAGCGTCCCTGGCCCGTTCGCGCTCGGCGCCGCCCCCCAGCTCCGTCAGCTCGTCGTGGCCGCCGGCTTCACCGGCGTGGAAACCGGCACCGTGACCGCGATCTACGAACTCGACTCGCCTGAGCAAGCGACCCGGTGGCTGCGTGCCGTCGCCCCGCCGATCAGCTCACTCGTCAACGACCGACCGTCCGATGTCCAGCAGCGGGTATGGGAAAAGGTCACCGCGGCGTGGGGGCCGTACACCACCGCCGACGGCCGGGTGCGGCTCGAGAATGAGGCGCTCTGGGTCACCGGGTCGAAGTAGGAGACGGCCGACCGATAACCAACGACACAGCCCAAGGCCAAGAGCGATGGCATTTCGAAGTCCTCATGGCACCTCGCCGCGGATGCTGGGCCGCAGTCGGAGCCCCTGGGGGGTCATCCGGAAGCCTGCAGCCTGCAGCGCCGCGCTCACAGGTATCGAGCCGAAGACGTGTGCACCGTCGGCTCGCTCTACCGTCAGCTTTCCGAGCAGCCCCTGCTGCACTGACCTGGCGAGCGCCGCCGCCGCGGGCGTAAGCCGGGTCGGATCTTCGGTGAAGGACAGCAGCGTTCTGCCGCCGCGTTCCACGTAGAAGATCAGAGCGCCGCCGACCAACACCACCAGAGCGCCCGCCTTGCGGCCGGGTCGGTGGCCCTCTCGATCAGGCCACGGAAGCGCTGCGCCGTACGGATTGGCGGGATCACATGCAGCGAGTACGACGGCATCGGGTTCGGCCGGTTCTCGCTGATGACTACGCAGCCGATCCACGGCCCCTGTCAAAGCGAACTGGGCTGCGCCGAGGCCCTCGACGAAGTATCCACGGCGACATTGGCCGGACTCCTCGAGCGAACTGAGAGCTCGGTACGCCGTACCGAAGCCACCTTCGGCGTTCTCGGTGAGGACGCTGCCCCGAGTCACCACCCCGTAGCGGTCCAGCTGGGCGAAAATATCCGAGGCCAAGCGGTCGGAGGCCGACGATGACGACCGTTGAACCAGCGACCAGCGGCCTGCAGTCGTTGGAGTAGTGAAACGCGGCGTACGCCCCGGCCGGCCGAGGCCACCGCCAGCCAGCCGCGACCGATGGGTCCTTGCGATCGGGCGACTGGGTCTCCGATGGGCTCCGCTGACACTGAGACTGCGAACGGGAGCAAAGGTGTCTCCGGTCACCAGGCCGGCCCAGACCAGCTCCCACAAGGCGTCCACGTACTGGGAGCGATCGGTGACTGGGACCCCTGGGGGCAGCAAGGCATCGAAGAAATACGCACCGCCGCTGCCAAGGGCGGCAAGAAGCTCCTTGCTGCGATACTGCTCCGGCTCGCCGCGGGCCGCATGCGGTTCCTGATCCGCGACGTACCAGCGCACCCAGCCATCGGAGTCACCGATTGGCCCATCTCCAATCCAATAGATCTCGCCTGTCGCGGTCAGCTCATCGAGCATCGAGGAGGTGTATTCGGCTACGCGTGCCGGCAAGATCATCGACTCCACGGCACTGGCGGGCATCGGATAACCCGAGAGCTGTTCAATGGCCCCCAGCACGGCATCCGCGCCGCGGCCGCCCTTGCCGACCCCCTGCCACTCGGCAAGGAAGCGGGCAAATGCAACCTGCTCGACCGGCTCGACACCCTTGCGCAGCCGCGCAAGAGTGCGTCTCTTGATCAACGCCAGCACTTGACTGTGGCAATACTGACGCCGTTGGCTGGATGCCTCGCCCGGCAGGTCGACGAACGAACCAGCGACCAGTGTCCCGGGCGCCGCTAACCCGTCGCAGGCCGATTCAACGATGGCGCGTCCCAACCCGTAGCGCTGTGCGATTGATGAAGCGACGAACGGGCCGTGGGTGCGGGCCCAACGCAGGACAAGATCATCGATGGGATGCTCAGCAGTCTCGGTGAACGTTGCCGCCACACCGGGCGGCACCGGAATCCCGAGGCCGTCACGCAGTCGCGGGATGTCCTCAGCAACGGCCACCATTGCCTGCCCGGCAATCCGGAGCTCGACCACGCGGCGATCCCGGATCAGCGTTTCGATCACCGCAGGTATGTCGAGCCCACGGGCGGCACGTGCCGCCAGTTCATCGCGGGTGAATGGTCCGGCCGTACGCAGCAGGTCAAACGCCTGCTCCAGCGTGGTCACCTGGCGTTCGGCGCTGAGGCACTGGAGGTCAGCCTCGATGCTCGCAATGATGTCGGCATCCAGCAGCTGCTTGATGCCATCCTTACCGAGCAGCTCGGCCAACAGCGTTGCATCCAGCGAGAGCGCGGCGGCTTTCCTCTCAGCGAGCGGCACATCACCCTCGTAGACGAATGCACCGACGTAGCCGAAGAGCAGCGACCGGGCAAAGGGAGACGGCTCCTTCGTCTCAACCTCGACAATGCGGAGTGACCGGGACGCCACCTGCCGCTGCACCTCAAGCAGACCATCGAGATCGAAGACGTCGTTTAGGCATTCGCGCATGGTCTCGAGCACGATCGGAAACTCCGGATATTGCGCGGCGACCGTCAACAGTTGCGCCGAGCGCATGCGCTGTTGCCACAGCGGGGAACGTGACTTCGGATCGCGTCTGGGGAGCAGCAGCGCGCGGGCCGCATTTTCTCGGAAGCGAGCGGCGAAGAGAGCCGATGAGCTTACCTCGTCGCTGACGACCGATTCGATCAGCTCCGAGTCACACACGATCAGTTCGGCGCTTGGTGGCTCTGACTCGGTGTCAGGGATGCGTAGCACCATGCCGTCGTTGGTCGCCGTCGCCTGGACGTCCATGCCGTAGCGTTCCCGCGCGGAGTGCTCGACAGTCAGTGCCCACGGGCTGAGGACTCCGGTACCTAGAGGACAGTGCACACAGACTCGCCAGTCACCAAGCTCGTCACGGAACCGCTCGAAGACCACGGTCTGGTCGGTCGGCAGCGCCCCCGTGGCTGCCTGCTGCTCGGCCAGATAGGAGACCAAGTTGTTGGCGGCAAATTCGTCCAGTCCGGCTTCGTGCAGCCGAGCTCGTGCAGCGGCTGGCCGGAGCGCACCCACCTCACGGACAAAGGTGCCGAACGCGCGTCCCAGCTCCAACGGTCGCGCTGGTGCATCGCCCTTCCAAAACGGCAGCCGTCCTGGAGTGCCCGGGGCGGGGGAGACCAGCACCTGGTCGTGGGTGATTTGCTCGACGCGCCAGCTCGTGGTGCCCAAGGTGAAGACATCGCCTACTCGAGTCTCGTAGACCATCTCCTCATCGAGCTCGCCAACTCGACGGCTAGGTGCATGCCGCCCCGATGCATTCCCTTCACCAACCAAGAACACCCCGAAAAGCCCGCGATCCGGAATCGTGCCCCCGGAGGTCACCGCTAGCCGCTGGGCACCTGGGCGAGCGGCGAGCACACCAGTGTCGCGGTGCCAGATCAGGCGGGGCCTGAGCTCGGCGAACTCCTCGCTGGGATAACGGCCGCTCAACATGTCGAGCACCGCTTCAAAGGCGCTATACGGCAGCTGACGGAAGCTGCCTGCCCTGCGCACCAGGGCGTACAACTCCTCCGCCTTGGCGTCCTCGATCGAGACGGTCGCAACGACCTGCTGGGCGAGCACGTCGAGTGGATTGCGCAGCTCGGCGACCTCCTCGATAGCACCGTGCCGCATCCGTTCGACGACGACGGCCGACGCGATGAGGTCACCGCGATGGTCGGGAAAGAACACACCACGAGATGTCGCTCCCACGTGATGACCAGCGCGGCCGACCCGCTGCAGTCCACTGGCCACCGACGGTGGGGCCTCGACTTGCACGACGACGTCGACGGCTCCCATATCGATCCCGAGCTCAAGCGAGGACGTCGCCACGACGCAGGGCAGCCGACCCGTTTTGAGATCGTCCTCGATTTGAGCGCGTTGTTCCTTGCTGACTGAACCGTGATGCGCTCGAGCGATGACGGGGCCGCGGCTGCCGTCGCGACCGCCCGACGCGCCAGATTGGGCCATCACTTGAGCGGGTGGCGGAAACTGGTTGGCAGCCTCGCCGAGACGCTCGGCGTGCAGATCGTTGAGATGGGCGGTGAGCCGCTCGGCCAAGCGCCGTGAATTGGCGAAGACAATGCTCGAGCGATGCTGGCTAATTACGTCAAGAATTCGATTCTCGACATGCGGCCATATTGACGGTGGCCTGGGCGGGGCTTGCTCGTCATCCAAGCTTGTGGGCGCGGACGTTGGCGTCGATGCCGTCGCACCTAGATCGCTCATGTCCTCGACCGGCACGACGATCGACAGGTCCCACGACTTCTCGGCGTGCGGCGCTACCACCCGGACCGGATGCGGACCACCGAGAAAGGCGGCAACCCGCTCGGGTGGTCGTACGGTGGCCGACAGGCCGATCCGCTGCAGAGGATGTCGCGAGGACGAGGATGCTCGGTCGGCCTCGGTAAGCGCCTCGAGTCGCTCGAGGGAAATTTCGAGGTGGGCTCCGCGTTTGGTTCCTGCGAGGGCGTGCACCTCGTCGACAATCACCGTCTGGACCGACCGGAGGAGATCGCGCGCAGCCGAGGTCAACATCAAGAACAGCGACTCTGGGGTGGTGATCAAGATGTCGGGTGGTCGAGTGATGAGCGCACGCCGCTCGGCCGCGGACGTGTCTCCGGATCGCACGCCGACGGTGACGCTCGGGGGCGCCTGTTCCAGCCGCAGGGCGGTTTGGGTGATGCCAGCGAGTGGTGCCCGAAGGTTCCGCTCGACATCGACCGCCAGCGCCTTCAGCGGGGAGACATAGAGGACACGGCACCGCTCCTTGACACTGGGTCGCGCCGTACGGGTCAAATCGTCGAGCGCCCACAAGAAGGCGGCAAGCGTCTTGCCCGAGCCAGTCGGCGCGATGACCAGCGCATTTTCGCCAGCGGAAATCGCCTGCCATGCCCCAACCTGTGCGGGGGTCGGTCGTGCGAAGACCTCCCGGAACCAGGTAGCGGTCGCCGGGGAGAAGACCTCCAGTGGATCAACAGGCACGTCATCTATCTTGCCCTCGAGCACTGACATCTCCCATGGCAGCAGTTCGCCGGGCATGAGTTGCACGGGCACAATTGACCGCTATGAAGGAGACCGAGCTATGGCAGCGTCTGCAGCTCCACCTCGGTGCGGGTTACTTCCGGGTGTGGGCGTCGGAGTACAGCCTGGCGGCATTGGGCCAGCGCACCGTCGTCCAAGCGCTGGCGGACGGAGTGCCGTGCAAGATCATCTGGCGTGCCGTGTGGGCCGCCTTAGAGCTGCCTGCGCGGGACCGATAGGCCGCTTTCGCTCTTTACGGCGGATTCAGCGATGCCAGGTCGGATCCCGACCCGCCGGGCCGAGCGCCTTGTTGAAGTCGGATGCCTGATCCGCTACGGCGACTTCGGGCCGGTCGAGCTGCGGGGCCACCTACGCGCGCCAAGCGCAAGCCGACTGATTGTGCAGATGTGTTCCAAACCGGCGTGTCGAATGCTCTTCGAACACACGTTCGGTAGGTTATCCACCAGGGGTCAGGATTGGTTATCCACAGAATCCCGTGCGACCGAACGAATGTCAGTGCCCGTCCTTAGGGTCACAGCGCAAGACTTTCAAACACACCAGACAGCGCCGGAGGCACAGGAAATGCCCGACGGACGAGGGAAGGATCGCGATGGCCACGGAAGACCGCGAGAAAGCACTGGAGGCAGCACTCGCGCAAATCGACAAGCAGTATGGCAAGGGATCGGTGATGCGCCTCGGTGACGAGGTCCGGGCGCCAATCGAGGTCATTCCAACTGGTTCCATCGCCCTCGATGTGGCCCTGGGCATCGGCGGACTCCCGCGCGGCAGGGTAGTGGAAATCTATGGCCCCGAGTCAAGCGGCAAGACCACCGTGGCTCTGCATGCGATCGCCAACGCTCAAGCGGAAGGAGGGATCTGCGCATTCATCGATGCCGAGCATGCGTTGGATCCCGAATACGCAGGACGCCTCGGCGTCGACACGGACTCGCTTTTGGTCAGCCAGCCTGACAACGGCGAGCAAGCGTTGGAGATCGCCGACATGCTGATCCGCTCTGGCGCACTGGCGCTGATTGTGATCGATTCGGTCGCCGCACTGACGCCGCGGGCCGAGATTGAGGGGGAGATGGGCGACAGCCACGTAGGGCTGCAGGCACGGCTTATGAGCCAGGCCCTTCGGAAGATGACCAGTGCCTTGAGCGGTGCTGGCACAACCGCGATCTTCATCAACCAGCTTCGGGAAAAGATCGGGGTCATGTTCGGATCGCCCGAGACCACGACTGGCGGCCGTGCGCTCAAGTTCTACTCATCAATACGACTAGACGTGCGGCGTATCGAGACACTCAAAGACGGACAGGAAATGGTCGGTAATCGGACACGGGTGAAGGTTGTCAAAAACAAAGTGGCGCCGCCATTCAAGCAAGCTGAGTTCGATATTCTCTATGGAAAGGGAATCAGCCGCGAAGGAAGCTTAATTGATTTGGGCGTGGACACAGGAATCATTCGCAAGGCTGGGGCTTGGTTCACCTACGACGCCGATCAATTGGGACAGGGGCGCGAGAACGCCCGCAGCTACTTGCGCAACAATCCCGATCTGGCCGATGAGCTGGAGAAGAAGATTAAGGAGCGGATGGGCATCGGCCCGAAGATCGACTTGCCTGCTGGCATCGATCCGGTCACTGGCGAGGTGGAGTTTTAGCCTGTGTCGATTGACTATCAGCAGCCCACTGAGCCTGGGAGTGATGCCGGCCGAAGCAGCGTGACCGATGGTCGGGCACTAACGGAGGCACGGGAGTGGTTGCAACGGCAAGGGGTCGGCGAGCCGGCTGGAGTACCTGGTCAACCGGTTCGTCGACTATCAGAGCATCCCGGTGGAGACTCTCGTAGGCCGTCGTCATCCGGATATCCACGGGGGTCATCCCCACAATCGGAGGACGTAGACGCCGATGCTGAGTCGGTGGCCCGTACGATCGCGCTGCGCAAGTTGACTGCCCGACCTTGCACCCGACACGAGCTTGACCAGGCGCTCCAGGCTAAGAAGGTGCCCCAAGCTGCGATTGATGCGGTACTCGATCGACTCGAAGAGGTGGGTCTGGTAAACGATGCCTCGTTCGCAGTTGACTGGGTCACCTCCCGCCAGCAGCGCCGCCACCTTTCTCGTCAGGTGCTCAGGCGAGAATTGCAAGCCAAAGGAGTCCAGCGAAGCGCGATCGACAGCGCGCTCGACCATGTCGATCACGATGCCGAACTCAGGTCCGCTCGTGAACTGGTCGAGCGCAAGCGGGCGGCGATGAACGGGCTATCGCGCGACGTGCAGTATCGGCGGCTCGCCGGAATACTCAGCCGACGCGGGTTCGATACCACCATCACGACCCGAGTGCTGGCCGATGTACTAGGTAGGTGAGCCGCGAGCCAGCGGCCCTATCTCGCTGGCCGGCACATTTGTGCTTGACCAAGTCCGTAGCCGGACATACTCTGCCAACACGAGGTATCCGACAACGCCTGAACGATATGACGAAAGCCGGGATCAAGGAATGTTCCGGATCGGTTAACTAATGAAGTACTTCTTTCAAAATCAGAGGAGTTATGAGGGGACCGGCGTTCACTCGCTGAGCGTTGGCTGATTTGTGTCTCGCGTTGCGGATCCTCTTGAGTACGCGCGTTAGCGTGTAGACAGGAGCGCGACGGTGGTGGGTGGGGTCTATCAAGCACTGATAGTGGTTGGCCTTTTCTTGCTCGTCGCAGTGGTGGGGCTGGCCACGATGGTTATGGTTCGACGCGGACACCATGACAACATCGGCGGCAACCAACATGGAGCGACTCGTTCAACGGCGTCGACGTTGCGGTCTGGCGCTGGTTCACCAAGTGCAGCTGCCACGCAGATAGACCGCCCCAATGTCGACACAGATGCGAAGGAACAACCAAGCTCCGAGGCCGAACTTGATGATTTGCGTGCGAAGGCCCAGACGTTGCTCGTCTCGGCCCAGACTGCACGGGCCGAGACTGAGGAAGAATCACACGCTCGGCGGACCGAGCTTCGAGAGCTGCGTGCCGACCTAGAACGCCGCGAGCAACGCCTTTCGGATCGGGAGGAACGTCTCGACAACGACGTACGGGGCCTGGAGGACAAGACCCGGCAGCTTGAGGAACTCAAGAACGAGCTCAAGAATCAGCGACGCATGCTCGCCGATCTCGAGACCCAGCAGCAGCTCACGCTGGAGCGGGTCGCCGGCCTGACCGCTGAGCAGGCGAAGTCGGAGCTTGTTGCCGCGGTCGCGCACGATGCGAAGCGGCAGGCGGTTCTCCTCGCCCGCGACATCGAACGGCAGGCGGTCCGGGAGGCAGACGCGAGGGCGCAGATGATCGTTGTGGGTGCCATCCAGCGGCTCGCGTCCGAACTGACCTCGGAGTCCGTGGTTTCGGCGGTGCACCTTCCCGGCGACGACATGAAGGGTCGGATCATCGGTCGAGAAGGCCGCAACATCCGCGCCTTTGAGCAGGTCACCGGAGTGAACGTGATGATTGACGACACGCCGGAAGCGGTGCTGCTGTCGTGCTTCGACCCGGTACGGCGAGAGACCGCCCGGATGACATTGACCGAGCTGGTTGCTGACGGCCGAATTCATCCGGCTCGCATCGAGGAAGTGCACGAGCGGAGCAAGAGCCAGATCCAGGCTCAGTGTCTGCGAGCGGCCGAGGATGCGATGGCTGAGGTGGGGATCTCTGATCTGCATCCAGCACTCGTCCCGGTGCTCGGCACGCTGCGTTACCGCACGTCCTACGGCCAGAACGTCCTCAAACACCTGGTAGAGAGCGCCCACATCGCCGCATTGATGGCAGCCGAGCTTGGGCTCGATGTGGCCCACTGCAAGCGTGCCGCGTTCCTGCATGACATTGGCAAGGCGTTGACACACGAGGTGGAGGGGTCGCACGCGATCGTGGGGGCCGATCTGGCCCGCAAATACGGCGAGCATGCCGATGTAGTTCATGCGATCGAGGCCCACCACAACGAGGTCGAAGTACGCACGGTCGAAGCTGTTCTCATTCAGGCGGCTGACGCGATCAGCGGCAGTCGGCCGGGAGCTCGACGGGAGAGCATCGAGGCATACGTTCAGCGTTTGGAGCGGCTTGAAGAGATCGCCGCTGCCCGGGAAGGTGTGGACAAGGTGTTCGCGATGCAGGCGGGTCGTGAGATTCGGGTCATGGTGGCTCCCGACGTGGTGGACGACATCGAGGCGCAGGTTCTGGCTCGCGACATCGCCAAGCAGATCGAGGAGGAGCTGACCTACCCGGGTCAGATCAAGGTCACGGTCGTTCGGGAGTCCAGGGCAACTGAGACCGCTCGTTAGGTCTGACCGGGTACTGCGAGCGCCCCGCCCGGTGCCAGCGATGGACTGATCATCGTCGTATCCAAATGGGGTTGCTTCGGCCCGCGTTTCCGGGCCTGCAGCCTCCGCTCCACGTATTGGGCGAGTCGGCTCAGCAGGTAGTTGATGATGATGAAAATTGCGGCTATCACGATGAAGGTCGGAATGAGGTTTCCTTTGAGCGAGGCCAAGGTCTGGCCGCTGCGGACCAGTTCCGGGTACAAGATCAGGAACCCCAGCGCAGAGTCCTTCAAGACGACGACGAGTTGGCTGACGATGGACGGCAGCATCAGGGTGATCGCCTGCGGCAACAGCACCAGCCGAAGCGTCGCGAAGGGTGTCAGTCCAATGGCCAGGCCGGCCTCCCGCTGCCCGTTTGGCAGCGACCCGACTCCGGCGCGGATGAGCTCAGCGATAACGGAGGAGTTGTAAAACGTCAAACCAGCGACAACGCCGAGCAGCGGAAGAGCCTCGCCGGAAATCTGGAATCCGAAGAGGAAGAGGTAGTAGGCGAAGAGCATCATCATCAGCACCGGAACGGAGCGGAAGAACTCCACAAAGGCTCCACAGGCCACCCGCACCGGTTTCAGCTGAGACAAACGGCCCATGCCCAGCAAGATGCCGCAGATGATCGCGAGGATGATGGAAAAAAAGGCCGCAACCAAGGTGGCCTGTAGACCTGGCAGCAGGTAGGAGGTCCAGGTCACCGGGTCGATGAACGGACTCCACTTCTCCGCAGTGAACTGGCCTTTGGCGGCGAGCGCCCTGACCAGTAGGAAGAGGAGGGCAAGGATGCCGAGGCTGCCGACCACCGCGATGATGAGGTGGCGGGTGCGTGCCTTGGGACCTGGAGCGTCGAACAGCACGCTCGTTTCGGCAGTCATCGCTTCACCGCCAGTCGCCGCGACAAGCTGGTGAAAAGAATCCCGAGGGGAAGCGTCAGGATCACGAACCCGGCTGCCATGATCCCGAAGATGATGTAGATCAGGTCGGGACGGAACTCGATCATGCCCTTCATGAGGTAGGACGCTTCGGCCACGCCAATGGTGGCCACCACCGTTGTGTTCTTGGTGAGCGCGATCAGCACGTTCCCCAGCGGGGCGATGGCCCCGCGGAACGCCTGCGGCAACACCACTTTGGACAAGGTCGCGGTGAAGTCAAGGCCAATGGCCCTAGCGGCCTCGGCCTGACCCTGAGGAACAGTGTTGATACCACTCCGCAGCGCCTCCGCGACAAAAGCCGCGTGGTAGATCGCGAGGCCGAGTACCCCCCAGCGGAAGTTCTGAATATCGATGGGTGAGTTCTGTGCCCCGATCCGGTACTGCAGGGTGATGTAGAACCCGAAGGCACAGAAGAACACGATCAGCGTCAGGGGTGTGTTGCGCACCAATGTGACGTACGCCGTACCGGCCGCCCTGAACACTGCAACCGGAGATACTCGCATGATCGCAACGATGGTGCCCAGCACCAGTGCCCCGATGGCGGCTGCGACGGTTAGCTTGATCGTCATCCAGAACGCGGCGAGCACGTCGTACTCAGCCAACAGCTCGGAAAGGCCCTGGAGCATCCAACACACCTCCTCAGCTACCTGGGGCCGGCAATCTGCCGGCCCCAATCACCCCGATATCCCTAGGCCGCCACGCAGGGGTCAGGCTTCGGCGGGTTGGTCGAGGTGTCGACCTTGAAACCTGACGGGCCGACGTTCGCATCGACCGCCTTCTGCCAGGATCCGTCGGAGATCATCTTCTCGATCGCCGCGTTCACCTTGTTACAGAGCTCCGTATCGCCCTTCTTCAGGCCGACGCCGTACTTCTCGGTCGAGAACGGCTTGCCGACGACCTTGAGCTTGCCCGCGTATTGCGGCTGGGCGGCAAAGCCGGCCAAGATCACGTTGTCGGTGGTGACCGCGTCCACGGTGCCGCCAACCAGCGCTTCCACGCACTTGGAGTAGGTGTCCTGCTCAAACAGCTTCACCGTGGTGGCGTAGTCCTTCTTGATCTTCTGTGCCGGAGTCGAGCCAGTGACGGAACAGAGGGTCTTGCCGTTCATCGCATCCGGGCCGGTAATGTCGGTATTGTCAGAGCGCACCAGCAGATCCTGGCCGGCAATGAAGTAGGGGCCGGCGAAGGACACCTTCTGCTTGCGTTCGTCGGTAATCGAATAGGTCGCGAAGATCAGCGCGACCTGGCCTCCCTGAATCGCAGTCTCACGCTGGGCAGACGGAGTCTCCTTGAAGATCACCTTGTCGCCCTCGAACCCGAGTTCCTTTGCGACATACCGCGCCACGTCGACGTCGAGGCCCTTGAAGTCCTCGCCGACTTTCTGGCCAAGGCCAGGCTGGTCGTACTTGATGCCGATGTTGATGGTCTCACCCGTGGTGCTTCCGGCGCCGCCACCACCACCACAGGAGGCCATGGTGAGGGCCAACGCTGATCCCGCCGCTATGGCGAGGATCTTCTTGCTGATGTGCATTGCTCTCCTTGCGTTTGGAACCTGGGCTTGGCTCGCCCGAGGTCTCGGCAGATGATCGACCGCGCCTCCGATGTGGGGACGATGACCGATCCGGATAGACGCAGCGGGACTGCGTCGCCCTGAGCTAGTGGGTCAAGATCTTGCTCAGGAAGTCTTTGGCTCGTGCGCTCTCCGCACTGGTGAAGAACGTGTCCGGGTCAGCCTCCTCGACGATCTGGCCGTCATCCATGAAGACCACCCGGTTCGCGGCCTTGCGGGCGAAGCCCATCTCGTGGGTCACCACGATCATCGTCATACCTTGGCGCGCCAACGAGACCATCACGTCGAGCACCTCATTTACCATCTCGGGATCCAAGGCCGAGGTCGGCTCGTCGAACAAGATCACCTTGGGATCCATGGCGAGTGCCCGGGCAATTGCCACGCGCTGCTGCTGGCCGCCAGACAACTGAGCCGGATACTTATCGGCTTGTGAGTCGACTCCGACGCGCTTGAGCAACTCCATGCCGCTTTTCTTGGCCTCCGCAGTGGGCTTCTTACGAACCTTGATCGGGCCGAGTGTGATGTTGTCCAGGATCGTCTTGTGGGCAAAGAGGTTGAACGATTGGAACACCATCCCGACATCGGCGCGCAGATGTGCCAGTGCCTTGCCTTCTTCGGGTAGCCGCTGACCGTCGATGGTGATCGTCCCGGACTCGATCGGCTCCAGCCGGTTGATGGCCCGGCACAGGGTCGACTTGCCAGAGCCCGACGGTCCCAGGACGACGACGACCTCACCCTTGCGCACGGTGAGATTGATCTTTTGGAGCACATGCAGCTGACCGAAGTGCTTGTCGACATCGCTCAGCACCACCAAAGGCTCTCCGAGTTGGTCTGGAGCCACCGACGGACCAGTTGTTGGATCCGGAACAGGATCGGACTGTGGTGCGGCTTGGGTTGGCGCACCCTCTGACGAGATTTCGGATTCCGTCATGGGCCGACCCTAGACCCCCGCTCGACGAAAATGTTTGGAATACATGTTGAGTTTCGGTTACAGGCTCAGCTTCTCTCTTGACAGCCGGACGCATGGAAGCTAACTGCCGGAAATCCCCCATTGGCCGACAAAGGCCTCGCCGGGCGCCAGCACTCTCATGCCATCGTGGGTTGGGCCGACATTGAACGCGTCCGGTCCACATGTCATCGGTTCGACGGCAATGGACCAATCACGGTTCGGTCCTCCGGTGAAGAGCTGTACCCAGCGCATCGTCTCGTCGCCCCACAACTCGGCATGGCGGTCACCGAGTACGAGTTTCACCCGCCAGCGCCCGTCGGAGTCGCGCGCCAGGTCGGTCATCGCCGTGTCGAGGTTTGCCGACCCCAAGACTGGGCCGCTGCGCAGGTCGTAGACCGTGCCGTCGACCGGTGTGATCGTGGTGGGAAGCAGCCGGTCATCCACCTCAAGGTACGAAGCAGCCGGCACGGTGACCGCCACCTCATCGACCGTCGACTCGCCAACCGTCAGGTATGGATGTGCGCCGTATCCGAAAGGCAGTTCAGTTGCACCGATGTTGGTCGCCTCCACCGTCACCGTCAGGCCCTCCTGGCCGACCCGATGGGTGATCATCGCCTCCAGGGTGCCGGGCCAGCCAGGCTGCGGATGGATACGCACCCGACTGGTGACCAGGTCCGGCTGCTTGTCGACCAGAACCCAAGGGACATAGCGGGCAAGTCCATGACTGGCGTTGTGGCGAGCCGGTTCGGTCAGCCCCAGCTGCTGGGTCACGCCGTTGAAGATGAATCGACCGTCGCGAATCCGATTCGGCCACGGGATCAGATTCTGCCCACGACCAGCGGTGCTCATCTGATCCGGCCCGAACCCGCGTACCACGTCCCGACCATCGACCGAAAACTTGCGCAGCGTCGCGCCCACTTCGGTGACAACGGCGCGGTGCGCATCGGAAATGATCTCGTACTGCTCGCCCGTGGGCACGGCACTCACGAATTGGCACTGTATCGCTACGGACGCTGCAGACTGCAATGGACCCGCACTATGACAGGCAGCCGCTTCGTCGACTGCAGGAGCTCGCGGCCGAGCAGTGTGAGAACACTCGGTCGCGGCCGGACAGTGAGAACGATCAGTTGTTTTGCGAGCGACGAAGGAGGCGAATTCCGCGGGCTGCCTGTCAGAGTGCAATGGACCGCACTATGACAGGCAGCCGCTTCGCCGACTGCAGGAGCTCGCGGCCGGGCCCTGTGAGAACGCTCGGTCGTGTTGGCGAGCGACGAA
>DATLPF010000124.1:0-4120 GCA_035535875.1 Propionibacteriaceae bacterium | reverse complement strand
CGCCGCAGGGCTCTGGCGGAGTGCTCACTGCAGCGGCCCTGATCTTCTTCGCCTACATCGGCTTCGACGCCGTGGCCACTGGAAGCGAGGAGGCCAAGAACCCCAAGCGTGACCTGCCGATCGCGATCATCGGCTCGCTGGTGGTCTGCACCATCATCTACGTCCTGGTGTCGGTTGCGGCCGTCGGCGCTTTGCCCGCAGCCCAGCTAGCCGAGAGCGACGCGCCGCTGTCGGAGGCCCTCGAAGAGGGTGCCGGCCTTTCTTGGGCGGCGGCGCTGACCGCGTTCGGAGCGCTGGTGGCCATCACCAGCGTGCTGCTCGTGATCCTCTACGGCCAGACCCGGATCTTCTTCGCGATGGCCCGCGACGGGCTTGTGCCGGAGTCCTGGGCAACCATCAATGCGCGTACCGGGACGCCGGCCAAGCTGACCCTCGGGTTCGGCATTTTCGCCGCTCTCGTCGCCGCGGTATTGCCATTGGGCGCGATCGTGGAGATGGTGAACATCGGCACGCTGTTCGCATTCATCATCGTCAACATCGGCGTGATGGTGCTGCGGAGGACGCGACCGGACATGGACCGGCCCTTCAAGGTGCCGATCCCCTACATCTGGTGCCCGATCGGGATCGTGCTGTGCCTCTACCTGATCACCGGGCTGCCACTGGCCACCTACATCAGGTTCGTCGGATGGCTCGTCATCGGGCTCGTGATCTACCTCATCTACGGGTACTCGCACTCCAGGCTGCGGCACCACTACCCAGACGTACCGGACCTGCCCGACGAGGAACATGAGGAGAAGGTGCCAGGGGCGGGATCCGGCGGGAGCGCGTGACATGGCCTGGCGCGTCGTCATCGGGTACGACGGGTCGGATGCCGGCGAGGACGCTGTCGCCTTCGGGTTGACATGGTGCCGGTCCACCGGCGACGTGCCCGTCGTGGCCACTGTCTACCCTGAGGAGCACCCACTCGGAGCGGGCCGCGTCGACGCCGAGTGGGCGGCGTACGTACGCAAGCTCGGCCAGGAGACCTTGGATAAGGCGCGGGACGTCGCCGGTGACGCGGGTATCTACCGCCTTGTCGCTTCGACGTCGGCGGCCCGTGGTCTCGCCGACCTTGCCGAGGACGTCGAGGCCGCTGCGGTCCTGGTCGGCGGCAGCCGCAAGGATGAAGCTGGCGGCGGCAGGCTCGGCAGCGTCGCCAACCGTTTGCTGTATGGAGCCACCGTGCCGGTCTGCGTGGTTCCCGAGGCCTGGCAGGCACCTGATAGCGGTGGGATCTCCAAGATCGGCGTGGCGTTCGTCGACACGAAGGACGGCCACGAGGCGCTTCGTGCAGCGGTCCGCGCGGCCAGCCGGATCCCGGCTCGACTCGTGTTGTACAGCGTTGCGGCCCGTTCGACGGAGCACTACTCCTACATCGCTGGCCGCCGGGACGAGCAGGTGTTCTACGACGCTGCCCGTGCTTCGTACACTCAGGCGCTGGAGTACGCGGCCGCCGGGGTGCCGCCGCAGCTCGAGCCGGAGGTGGTCCTTCTCGAGGGTGATGTGGTCGAGCGGCTGGCAGCACTGGGGCTCGACGATGTGGACATGCTGGTATGCGGGTCCCGTGGCTACGGTCCGATTCGCCGAGTGCTGCTTGGTGGCGTCTCGGCACGCCTGGTCCGACGCTCGCGACTCCCGGTCATGGTCGTACCACGTGCCTCGGCGGGTCCCTCAGCAACCGAGGATTGATTTCGGGCCGCAGTGCTCGGCCCATGGCGAGGCTGAGCCAGCAGTGCGTCGTGCCCTGGCCCATCGCGCAGCGAGGTCACGCGTGGTGGGCGGCCTCGTTTTCTTGGTGGCCAACCGGCTCGAGCTGGAAAGTGCAGTGCGAGACGTCGAAGTGCCCACCCAGGCATTCGCCCAGCCGGTCCAGCACTTCACCGGAACGTCCACGATGACGTGCGCGGACAGCACCGGTACGCCGCCGGTAATCGTCCAGGCGTGCAGGTCGTGGACATCGACTACCCCCACGTACTCGCTTGATGTGCTCACGGACTTCGGCAAGGTCCACACCGTGAGGTATGGCTTCCAGCAGCACGTCGACGACCTCACGCAGCAGCGACCAGGCGCACGGGATGATCACCACCACGATGAGAAGGGAAGCGATCGCGTCAAAGGGGGTCCAGCCCGTGATCAAGATCAGCACAGCGGCGGCGACGACAGCCAACGAACCGATGAGGTCACCGACACCTCGAGATAGGCGCCACGCACGTTCAGGCTCTTGGCCTGCGCGGGACGGAGCACCAGTAGTCCGGCACCACGGTTTTCTTTTCCTGTATCGAAGAAGTGGTCGATGTAGTCGTCAGGTTCTAAATCGCTCTCACGGATAAGCGAAAAAACTTCTGCCGCTGCTCCAATACTGTCGAAGATATGGAAAGCATCGGCATAATTGATGTATTCACAAGTAAGATCCTTTGCGTACTCTTGCGCGTCTGCTTCTGCCTTCTCAACCGCAGACTTCATGTCGGCCGCCCTTACAATTACGATCCGCTCCTCGTAGGACGACCTATTCTTATCCCGAATGATTCATCGGACGGCGAACCAACCCTCTGAGCGCCGATATTCTTCCCGCCAACCAGCAAAATCGACAGGCCCGTGTACCAGCTCCCCTTTTTCATCTACCTCATCTGCCTCAGTGAGGGAAATCAGAAGCTCCAGTAGCTTGGGGTTGCTTTTGTGTATCTCTAAGCGCTGCTTGAGTATCTTTTTCTGTTCTAGCTGGCGAGCCCATGTAGCAACCTCGCCTGGATCCGCTTGACCGGCAACTAGTTGACCAACCTTATTTATGACTGCTTCTTCAGTGAATTCGGATTTCATCTTGGTAGGTTGAATATAGCATGAAAGCTATAGCCTTTTGTGACCTTAGGGGACTCGAACACTGATAATGCAATCTGGAAGCGCCGAAACAACAAAAAGGCCGCATGGTTGATGCGATACCGCTTATGCGACCTTTTGGCTTAATAGAAGAAACTTTCTAATCTGGTGGAGCTTGGGGGACTCGAACCCCTGACCTCTTCCATGCCATGGTGGCCTGGGTAGCGCAGCCGGCGGGCCGCGAGCGTTGACGGAGTCTCTGGACGTGCAGGCGCTGCCACTCTCCGTTCAGTCCGGGAACCCCTCAGTTTGCCCCTCACGCCTCGAACGCGGCCGCGGCGACCGGAGCCGCCATTCTCCGCTTGCTTGTGGCCCGTTCGTGGCCTGACCTGACGCTCCTATTCGCAGGCCGCGGGGGAGATGTGCGTTGTGAGCACGGCCAGACCGGACAGTGGCGGACGATGCCGCACCAAACGACCAGGTCGGGCATCCGGGGCCGAACCGGCCCCACGCCGTGGTTCGTTCGCGCCCGCGCGATGCACGGGCGACACGTCCACCTCCCGACGCTGCGGTGCCCTCGCAGCGATGGGACGGCTCTGCTGAGCGCCCTCGACCGGCACTTCCGGGACACGGTGGCGGTCCCGCGCTCCGAGTGCCGGACTTAGGCGGCATCCACGGCAGCGCCGGATTGCTGCAGCTCGTGTGCCTCAGGTCGCGCCCACTTGGGAGTGGCTCGGCGGGTCGTTGCGTCAATTCGCGGTGGCGGCGGCGGCGTCGGGCTTGATGTGGGCGAACATGCTGCGGCCGTTCCAGCTCGGGAAGGCCCGTACCAGCCATAAGGGACCGTGGAGCTGGATCCGGGAGTCGCGGGTTGCCTCCGCCCAGGAGAGCTGGCCGGCGTGCCACTTCACGAACGCCTCGGCGTCGGCGGTGATGTAGAGATCTTCGTCCAGACCGGAATACGTCTTGCAGATCTCGGGCTCGCCCTGCTCGAACAGCAACCAGTACCGCTCGTGGGGCCGGAAGCCGGTGAAATCCAACCGGATGACAACGCGCTGGTCCGGAAGTCGGTCCCGGCGGAGAGCGTTGCACATGGACCACAGCGCCACGAACGGATCGAGGTTCGCCGGGGCGATCTCGAGCCACCGAGCTCCCCACTCGCCGAGGACCTGGCAGACCTTGAACAGATCGTGGCCCGAGCTCGTGAGCTGGTAACGGTGACCACGCCCCTGAGCCTTGGGTGCCGACTCGACAACGCCCAGGCGTT
>DATLPF010000123.1:0-9265 GCA_035535875.1 Propionibacteriaceae bacterium | reverse complement strand
GACCGTGTTGTCCAGCATGCCGGTCGAGTCCATCACCTCAGCGACGGCTCCGTGGAGGGCGCCTCCGTCGGAGGTGAAGTCGTTCTGATACTCGATCAGGACGACCGCCGTGGTCTTGGGATCCAGGGAAAGATTGTCGCTGCGGTGCTAGCGGGTGCTCCCCAGCCGAGTGGTGAGTCTTAGAAGCGGTAGGTGGTCTGGCCGTGCGCGTCGCCGAACGCGATGACCTTGGCAGGCTTCACCCGGTAGACCCGGGCACCTCCCTCGGTACTTCCGCCGGAATGGCTCAGTTCGACGAACTCCTCACCGCGGACCTCGAACCTCCAGTCCTCGCCATACTTGGCGAACCACGCGTCAGCCAGCTCCTGTAGCGCCTCGGCGGCTGTCACCCGCAGTGCTGTGCCCTCGACAACGATGTCCTTACCCCTATTCCAGCCGCTCGCACCGGTGGTGCCGGTGGTCACCGCCACCTGCTGGTTGGCGTCGAGGTTGCGCTGCTTCTGCTCCTCCGGGCCGGTACAGAACCCGAACGCGCCGTCGTGCCAGACGCCCACGAGTGGTACCGCATGCGGGCGCCCATCCGTGCGGACGGTGATGATCCAGTAGAGCTGCGCGTCAGTGAGGAGGCGCTCGATCACATCCCACGGTGGTGCAGTGGCCGCAGCGTCGCCGTACCTCGGGTCAATCTTTCCGGTTGTCATGCTTCAATCGACTCGGCCTGGGCCGGCAACTCATCGGCCCGCAGCACCGATATGTGTCGCGCGGGCGCGAACTGATTGGGTCGGATGGGGGCACGTCTCAGATGCTCGCAGGATCGCTCAGAATCGTAAGATCCGATAGCGCCTGGCGAGGGGACCCCGACAGCATGCGGACTGGACCCGGCGCGGTGCTGCCGCTAACGCTCCTGGGCGACCCGGCGCGGTGCTGCGCTGACGCTCCTGGGCGAGGGCGGTAAGCGCGGATCGCAGCCGTTCGACTAAGCAGTGTGCATTGAGTCGCACAAGGTTCCATGTGTGACATACAGTCCCGCGGGAAACGCGTCCCGGTAGCCGGTCGATGCTTCCGAGCTGGCGTCTCCCTAGCCGTCGGCTTGTTGGAACTTCGTCTCGCTCGGATCGAGTCGTTGTCTGGTGGCAGCTCCACCGTTTGAATGCTGCTGGTGTTTGAACGGGCAGCCGTTCTGCGAGCATGCGTCGACTTGGCCGCCGGCACGTTGTGTGATGGTGCACGCTGATCGCAGCAGCGTTGGTTGATCAACTTCTCTTGGAGCGGAGAAGATGACCCAAGGGGGTTGCACCGACGAGGAACCACGCAAAGCGCCCGGCTTGACGGGCCCGGCGTGGGCCGGTCGGCTGACCCGTCGCCGCGCGGCAGGCTTGGTGCTTGCAGCTGAGGTAAGGAGATGTGATGGCTGCCGGTAGTTATCACTACGTCATCGTGGGCGCCGGGTCGGCGGGCTGCGTACTGGCTGGCCGGCTGTCGACCGACCCCGCGTGCCGGGTAGTACTGCTGGAGGCGGGCGGGTCGGACCGGAAGCGGGAGATCCGCATACCGGCGGGGTTCACTAAACTCTTCCTGACCGGCTACGACTGGAACTACCGCACGACTAAGCAGCTGCAGCTGTCGGATCGGGAGCTGTACTGGCCGCGTGGCAAGACCCTTGGCGGTTCGTCATCGATCAACGGGCAGGCGTGGACACGTGGGCACCGTGTTGACTATGACGGTTGGGCGCAAAGCTGTCCGGGCTGGTCTTATGACGAGGTGCTGCCCTACTTCCAGCGAGCCGAGCGCCGTGTGGGCAGCAATGCTGGCGGGGTGTACGGCACCTCGGGCCCGCAATTCATCTCCGAGCTGCGCGACCCGAACCCGACCACGGCGGCGTTCCTGGCCGCGTGCGCCGAGCTGGGCATGCGCCGCCTCGGCGAACTCAACGAGCCGGACAACACCGGGTATGCACCGACACCGGTAACCCAGCGCCGCGGGTTGCGGCACAGCGCGGCGGACGCCTACTTGCGCCCAGCCAGGCGGCGACGCAACTTGACCGTCCTCACCGGGGCGTACGCCCAGCGGATTCTGCTCGACGGATCCCGTGCCACTGGCGTGGAGTACCGGGATGCGGCCGGCGTGACCCAGCGAGTGACCGCCTCCCGCGAGGTGATCCTTAGCCCCGGCACCGTCAACTCACCGCAGCTGCTGATGCTCTCAGGCATCGGCGAGCCCGGCCAGTTGCGCGCTGCCGGCGTCGAGTCGCGTCACGGCCTGGTGGGTGTTGGTGTGAACCTGCAGGACCACCTGGCCTGCGGGATCACCGTGCACTGCCCAAAGCCGATCACACTGTTCGCGGCCGACTCCCCGGCGCAGCTCGCACGATTCCTGCTCGCGCGTCGCGGGATGCTTACCTCCAGCGTGAACGAGGCGATCGCCTTCGTCCGCAGTGACCCAGCTCTAGCCGCCCCCGATATTGAGCTTGTCTGGCTTCCCGTGCCGCTGCTGGGTGAGGCCTGACCCCTCCACCCGGCCACGGGCTGACCTTGGGGGTGGAGCTGCTGCAACCGGACAGCCGGGGTGACATCCGTCTTGCCAGTGCCGACCCCGCGGAGCCGCCGGTCATCGACCCGGGCTACCTCACTGCCGAGTCCGACCTGCGCAGTCTTCTTGCTGGCCTGCGCATCGCCGAGCGGCTGTGCGACACCGCCGCGCTGCGCCCGTACGTCGGCGCGCCCATGGCGCCCTGGCCGGGCAACGTCGATGATACGAAGCTGGCGACGTTCGTTCGGGAACACGCCCAGACGGCATACCACCCTGTCGGCACGTGCCGCATGGGCAGCGACGATGCCGCAGTCGTCGACTGCGAGCTGCAGGTCCGGGGCCTAAATGGGTTGCGCTTGGTGGACGCCTCGGTGATGCCGAGGATCATCCGCGGTCATACTCACGCGCCGACCGTCATGATCGCCGAACGCGCCGCCGACCTCATCCGAGCGAGCAACCACGAGCCCGAACCAGGCCCAGCCGACACCGCCTGACCGCTTCGCCGCCCGCCGAAACATCCCTGCCACACGAGCGCCCGTCAGCAGGCCGCCACCTCATGCAGTTCAGCGCAGAACCGGTCGGTGGTCAGGCTGCAGTCGACGATCTGGTACCCGCGCCGCGCCGTGGACAAGACATCGCTGACACACTGTGTGGGGCGCGGCGCCCTCTCGATCGCATGCGCTGGTTGCCCCTCGGCCCGTGAGTGCGAGATCATCACCGTGCCGGATCGGGCCGATCGGCACATCCAACGAGGAGGGCAACTATGAGCGTCTACCGGGTGATCGACGTCGTCGGCACGAGCACGACCTCCTGGGAGGAGGCAGCCGCGGACGCGATCAACACGGCGCGCCAGTCGGTCCGGGACCTTCGGGTCGCCGAGGTCGTCAAGCAGGACATTCACGTCGGTGACGGTGGCGAGCTGGTCTACCGCACGAAGATCCAGCTGTCCTTCAAGTACGAGCATGAATCGTAGGCGCGTCAGGCGCGCCTCATCGTTTGGGCTCGGTCGGTAGTCATCAGCGCAAACACCGAAGCCAACCGCTTCTGCGTGGTCGCTCACCGATGATCACCTAGATACTCGGCGGCAACTCGCTTCGGCACGACCATGCGCCAGGCGTCGACGACGAACTCCCGCATCTCTGTCTGGTCGATCGCGGCCAGCCACACCCGTACCCAGTTGTAACGCAGGTCGGACTGAATCGGCATAAAGAACTTCTCTGGATGGGCGGCGACCAATGCGGCGCGCTCGTCCTTCGGAAAGCCGAGGCCCATCGACAGCTCGTCTTGGCTGAGTGCCACATAGACGATCCGGCCCACCCGAAACTTGACCTGATCCCGGACCAGCGCCTCTTCGGTCCGCGGCAACGACAAGGCAACCGTCCGGATGTCATCTGCGGTGACCATTGCGCCGCTACCGCCCGATCGAGGCTACTGATCTCCCGATTGCCATGGCGCGTCCATACACAAGACTTCGTAATAGATGCCGGCCCGCCGGCAGGTTCAAATCAATGCCAAAACTCAGCAAGAGAAGCGTCATGGTCAAGATTCAGCCAACCGTTAGTACGGATGCCCCGAAGCTACCGGCACCCTCAAGCCCGCTGTTTAGGCCGGCGCGGGCCCGCTGGCCATCGCAGCGGGGACCTCATGATAATCGGCCAGCCATCTGGTGGCCCTTTGACCAGAGGGGAGGAATCAGGGTGGACATGAGGCCTCCATTCCTCGGTTGGTTGTTGCCCACGTTCGCGTGAGGGTTTATGTGTTGTGCCTGCGGATTATCTGGACTCACCGTTTGCATGACCGTAGGCCGGTCGGTTGATGGCACGTGGATAGGGGTCAGCGGTCGGCCAAACCGAGGGGTGCTGCACCCGGAGTGGATCCCGTGCCTATCCGAGCGGGAGATGGTCGGGGCCTGCCGAGAGACCTCGGCGTCGCGATGCTCGACTAGCATCCACGCGCTCCGCTTTCCCGAGACTGGTTTCACGCGCTGGATCGATGCCAACCCGCGTCAACCACATGGGCGCCGCGACGCCGTGGTGTCGACGGCGAGCGAGGCTGTCAACGGAGCTCCGCTCGGCGACTGTGATGTCGTGGTGGTCGAGTCGTTGGTGTTAGACAAGCTGTCGCTGTGGACGAGACTGGGGCCATGGGCGATGCGACCGATCGGGGCCGGGCGTCCTTCGGGGAGGGGGCATGGGGGGAGGCGTACGCGCTGCTGTCGGCGACGGATGCTGAGGCCGGTCTCGACCTGGAGGATTTGGAGCGACTGGGTGCGGCCGCCTATCTCGTCGGCAGGGATGAGGAGGCCGTCGATGTCTGGGGGCGCGCGCATCGGCTAGGCCTGCGTATCGGCGAGATCCGGCGTGCGGCCGGTTGCGCATTCTGGTCGGCCTTCGTGCTGCTGAACAAGGGCGAGCTGGCCCGTGGCGGTGGGTGGGTCCACCGAGGGCAGCGGCTGCTTGACGACCGCGACCTGGACTGCGTTGAACGGGGATATCTGCTCTACGCCGCCTCCGTCCGCCTCTTGTTCGAGGGTGACCTTGGCGCCGCCGCCGCGGGTTTCGCTCAGGCTGCGAAGATGGGCGAACATTTCCGTGCCCCGGAGCTGGTGGCGCTGGCCCGGGTTGGCCATGGCAGGTGTCTCATTTACTTGGGGGATATCACCGAGGGCATGGCGTTGCTCGATGAGGCCATGGTGGCGATTTCGGCGCAGGAGGTGTCCCCGATCGCGGTTGGCGATCTCTATTGCTCGGTGATCGAGGGATGCCAGGAGGTGTTCGACGTGCGCCGGGCCCAAGAGTGGACGGCGGCGCTCAGCCGCTGGTGCGAGGCGAAGCCAGATCTGGTGCTTTATCGCGGGCAGTGCATGGTCCATCGGGCCGAACTGACGCTGCTGCGCGGGGCGTGGTCGAATGCGGTGACCGAAGCGCAGCAGGCATGCGATCGGCTGGCCGCGCCGACGAGCCAGCGCGCCTTAGGTGCCGCGTACTACGTCCGGGCGGAGCTCCACCGGCTGCGGGGGGATTTCACCGCGGCAGAGAAGGCGTACCGGCAGGCCAACAAGGCGGGACGGCAGCCACAACCCGGTCTGGCGCAGCTATGGCTGGCGCAGAGTCGGGTTGATGCCGCCCTCGCCGCCATGCGGAACGCCCTCGACGAGGCCGAGGACACCGTGGCGCGGGCGAGGTTGCTGGCCCCGTACATCGAGATCGCTTTGGCCGGTGGCGACGTCGCCGCTGCCCGCGTCGCCGGCGATGAGCTGTCGAGCATCGCGGCCGAGTGGAACACGCCGTTGCTCCACGCCCTTTCTTCATATGCGACGGGTTCGATCCTCCTCGCTGAGGGCAACGCTGGCGCAGCTCTGGCCGCGCTGCGCCGGTCGGCGGCGCGTTGGCGCGAATTGGATGCGCCATACGAAGGGGCGCGTACCCGAGTGGGGATGGCTCTGGCGTGCCGGGCGCTGGGGGACGAGAGCGGCACAGAGATGGAGTTGGACGCAGCGCGCTCGGTGTTCCAGCAACTCGACGCGGTACCCGACCTTGTCCGTGTCGAGGAACTGGCGAGCGTCATGGCGCGCCGGGCGGCTGGCGGGTTGACCCCACGTGAGGTGCAGGTGCTGGCGCTGCTGGCGACGGGCAAGACCAACCGGGCCATCGCTTCGGAGCTGGTGATCAGCGAGAAGACGGTCGCCGCGCATGTCAGTAGCGTCTTCACGAAGTTGGGATTGTCGTCCCGCTCGGCGGCGACGGCGTACGCCTACGAGCACCGCCTGGTATAGGCGCTCTCTCCGCAGAATTACCTACTCGCGCTAGCGACGATTTCGATGATTCGTCCGATGCGCGATGGACAGCTGTCCTCATACCGTCGTCATCAGCGCACGAGGCGAAGGATGAGGCGATGGCCATAAACAATGAGGCAGCGACGACCCGCGAGGAGGAAGTTGCACCACCGGAGGCCTGGGATGCGATCGCGGCGGGTTACGACGAGTTCGTCGCGCCCGGCGAGGCTCCGTTCGCGAATGCCGGTCTCCGCCTTGCCGGCCTAAAGTCCGGGCAGCGCTTCCTCGATGTAGCTGCTGGGCCGGGAGGGCTGAGCCTGCCGGCCGCGCGGCTCGGTGCCAAGGTGCTGGCGACGGACTGGTCACCGGCGATGATCGAACGGTTCGAGGCGCGTATCCGGGACGAAGGGCTCTCCAATGCGGAAGGGCGCGTCATGGACGCCCACGATCTCAAGATCGAGGATGACACATTTGATGTCACCGGATCGCAGTTCGGCGTCGTGCTCGTGCAAAACCTGCCGCTTGCGCTGCGCGAGATGGTCCGGGTGACAAAGCTGGGTGGGCGGGTCCTGCTGATCACATACGGCTCATCGGACGAGTTCGAAACCCTGCAATTGTTTATCGCCGCGCTGCAAGCCGTGGTGCCCGACTTCGAAGGATTGCCCGACGATCCTCCGCCGCTGGACTTCCAAGTGGCCGACCCCGAGGTGATGCGCCAGCGACTGACGGACGCGGGGCTAAGGGCCGTCCTCGTCGACACGACGCATGAGGAGAGAGTCGAGTTCGGTTCCGGACAACAAATGTGGGACTGGGTGCTGAACAGCAACCCCATAGCCGAGATGATCGTTGGCGACCTCACGCCTGGGCAGCAGGCTACCGTGCGGCAGGTGCTCGACCGGATGATCCGCGAACGCTCAGGTGGCCATGGCCCGGCCGTGCTCACCGCGCCGCTCAACATCGGAGTCGGACAAAAGTAGGCACCGGCCTCGCGGTCATCGTGCACTAACAAAGGGCTCGCGAGTAAATGGACGTCCGAGATGTACTTCGATCACATGGAGCGGCTGCAAAGCAACCTATCCACGCCAGAAGGACAGGCAGCACCAAACGACATCCCGAACTTCGCAACGGGTGGAGCGAAGATCTTCATCTCTGAGGTGGACTCGTAGCTAGCCCACTTCGAGTCGCAGTAGCGCTCATATCGCGAGTTCAAGTCACAGCTCATGTCGACAGCTCGCATGCCCAGGACATCAAGGAGGAGTTGATCTGCGCCTACATCTACAAAGTAGTGGTCCACTGGTGGTGGCCGACGATGGTCCCCGCGCGCAACGACAGTTCTCAGCGTGGGCGAAGAGGATCCCCTCGTGTGCCTCCGCCTATAGGACAGCATCTCTCGTTCGTCCGCTTCCACGTGCGCTGGGGGATCCCCTCTGAGGCGCGATGACCAGCTGATCGCTAGGGCAGGATCTCGACGTACCCGTCCGTTCCATTCACGCGGATCCGCTGCCCATCCCGGATCAGCCGGGTGGCATGCTCCACCCCCACGACGGCCGGCAAGCCGTACTCCCGGGCGATCACTGCGCCATGGGTCATCAAGCCTCCCACCTGCGTCACAAGGCCTTTGATCGTGACGAACATGGGTGTCCAGCTGGGGTCCGTGTAGGCGGTGACCAGGATGTCGCCCGCTTCGAGATCGGCCTCCGCCATGTCCAGGATGACGCGGGCCCGCCCCTCGATGGTCCCGGCGGAAACTGCCAAGCCGACCAGCGCACCGGCCGGCACATCGTCGCGTCGGTACGCCCCCGCGACGGCCTCGCCGTCCGACGTGAGCACCCTGGGCGGCGTGAGCGCTTCATACGACCTGAACGCGTCCTTGCGCTGGCGGATGAGCTGGTCATCCACTTGGTTCGTGCGCACGACGTCGTGGAGCTCAGAGAACGTGAGGTAGAAGATGTCTTCGTTCTCACGAAGCACGTGGCCCTGCACGAGGCGCTCGGCTTCTTGCAACAAGGCCTGCTTGTACACGAAGTAGCGGCTGACCATGCCGTACTTCGGATACTCCCGGTACCCGATGAAGGTGCGGACCCGGTCGATCATCGACTTCACCTCTTCGGCCTTCCGCCCCCCGTCCGGCAGGGCCCGCAATCGCTCTAGGAGCTCGTGCTCCTTCTTCTGTGCCTCCTGCCGCCCCTGCTCGAAGCGCCGCTCGCCGGCGCCCGGCTCGAAGTTCTTGACGTTGCCGAGGATGATGGGCACGAGCGTGGTGGGGCGTTCGCTCCAACGCGGCTTGGTGATGTCGATCTCGCCGACGCAGCGCATGCCGTACTTGTCGAGCCAGGCCCGGATGGCGTCTCGCGCTTCCCGCCCGCCCGCCAGCTTGACCAGCTCGTCCAGGAAGCCCTCGCCCTCGACGTGCTGCAGAAAAGCCACTACGTCCGGATGCGGGCGGATCACGTCGGCGACGTCCAGGAGCGCCAGCCCCATCTCCGACGTGACGTTGTGGGGGACGGACTGCGTGAGCGTGTCGGCCGCGTTCTTCTCGCCCAGCCACGCCTCCAGCTGGTCGTTGAGCCACCAAGCGGCCTCCATCGCCGACATGAACACCTGATGGCTCTGCGGATCGAACAAGATCCGCCTCAGCTCCTGGATGTCCGCCCGGATGAAGTCGAGCAGCGCCTCTCCGGACTTCGTCCGGATGTCGCGTTCCGAGGCGGCGATGGATGCCTCGCTGCGCCCGATCAGCTCGGTAACGATGGCCGGATCGGTCTCGATCGGAGCTGGCGTGCCGCCAAACAGTGGCCCGGGGGGACCCTCGCCAGGGAGCGGCCGGATGAAGCCGTCGCGCTCGAGGATGGTCTGCAGCGCGTCCCCGGTCAGCGGATCGGATCTCCCCAGGGCCTCCAGGATGCCGGCGCGGCTCGCCGGTGAGGCCAGCCTTTGGGTGACGTCGACGAACAGGCGGCC
>DATLPF010000122.1:0-4891 GCA_035535875.1 Propionibacteriaceae bacterium | reverse complement strand
CGTCGCCGCATCTGGCACCTCGATGTGGCGGTGCTCCGCCGCCGAGAGGGCCGGCTCCTCTGATACCGCCTCGACCGTTGCGGCTGCCCCGGCCGGCAGCACCCGCCGGATAGCCCTGAACAGCCACGGCCAGATCAGTATCAATACGATGATCGCGTACGCCGTGATCGCGATTGGCGACAGTTCAAACTCACCGGTTGCCGGATTGGTGCTCCCAAACAGGCCACGCCAGTCGCCGGATGACAGCTGTAGCGCCCTGCGGCCCTGCAGCTCGACCCGCGGCCCCAAGATCACCGCGACGATAAGCGGCAGCACTGGCAGACCGAAGCGCCGCATCACGAAGCCGAGCAACCCGAGCGCCAACAGCAAGATCAGGTCGAACGCCGACCCGTTCACTGCGTACGCTCCCATCGAGGCGAAGAACAAGATGCCGGCATACAGGTAGGGCCGTGGGATCCGCAGCAGCTTCGCCCAGATCGGGGCCAGCGGCAGGTTGAGCAGCAGTAGCAGCGTGTTGCCGATGAACAGGCTCGCGATCAGACCCCAAACCAGGGCACCTTCACGCTGCAGTAGCAGTGGGCCGGGTTGGATTCCGTACGACGTGAGCGCGGCCAGCATCACCGCGGCCGTGGCATTGGTGGGCAGACCGAGCGACAGCATCGGCACCATGGTTCCGGCTGCGCTGGCATTGTTGGCGGCCTCCGGGCCGGCGACGCCCTCGATCGCGCCCTTGCCGAACTCCTCCGGGTGCTTGGTCAGCCGCTTCTCGGTGATATAGGACAAGAAGGTCGGGATCTCCGCCCCACCGGCGGGTACCGCACCGAACGGGAAACCGTACGCCGTCCCCCGCAGCCATGGCTTCCATGATCGTTTCCAGTCCTGCTTGCCCATGAACGGCCGGCCGACCCGGATAACGTCGGCCGCCTTACGCCGCAGGTGCGCCGCCACCCAGAGCGCCTCACCGACGGCGAAGATGCCCACGGCGACGACAACTACGTCGATGCCGTCGCCGAGCTGGGGGATGCCGAAAGTGAGCCGGGCTTGACCACTGACTGCGTCGATGCCGATGAGACCGATGGTCAGGCCGATCGTGAGCGAGATGAAGCCTCGTAGCCGCGAGCTGCCCAGCACGGCTGTGACGGCTATGAAGGCGAGCAGCATCACGGCGAAGTACTCCGGTGCGCCAAGTGAGATGGCGAACCGGGTCACGTACGGGGCGGTGAAGGCCAGCAGCGCGGTACCGATGGTGCCGGCCACGAAGGAGCCGACGGCCGCCGTGGCCAGCGCTTGCGCAGCCCGGCCAGACTTGGCCATCTGGTTGCCCTCGAGGGCGGTCACTACCGACGCCGACTCGCCGGGCGTGTTCAGCAGGATCGACGTCGTGGACCCGCCGTACATGCCGCCGTAGAAGATCCCGGCGAGCATGATCATTGCGCTGGTCGGCTCCAGCTCGTAGGTGACTGGCAGCAACAGCGCCACGGTCATCGCGGGCCCGATCCCGGGCAGCACGCCGACCGCCGTTCCGATCACTACACCGAGCAGGGCGAGGAGGAGGTTGAGCGGGGTTCCCGCCGTGGCGAACCCTTCGAGGAGGAACTGGAAGCTGTCCATCACAGGATTCCTTGCAGGATGCCGGCTGGCAGTGCGACTCCCAACCCGATGGCGAAGCCGTAAAATGTGCCGATCGACAGCGCAGCGGCGATCACCAGATCGCGGATGAAGTGTCGGCTCCCGAGCACGATGGCACAGCCGTAAAACAACAGACCTCCGCTGATCACCCAGCCGAGGAAGTCGATCAAGAAGATGTTGGCAGCGAAGACGCCGACCAGCAGTAGCACCGTCTTCATGTCGGGCCTGGAGTGCAGGTCGATGTCCTCACCGGCCTCCTGCTCGCCAAGGTGCCCCCGGGCGACGGACACGGCCAAACAGCCGGCCAAGATGATCAGCAAGGTGCCCACCAGCAAGGGCACAGGCTTCGGCCCGAGCGGGTCGGTCCCGGTGCGGTTGTTGCTCAGCAGCAAGGCGTCGACGAGCACCACGACGCCGGCAAGCGCCAGGCCTGCGCAGAGTATGTAGTCGGGGACCCGGCTCGGCCGCACGGGCTCGGCTGCCGGCACCGTAGCACCGACAGCCGGGACTGACTCGCTCACGCTAGTCCGAGCTGGCTCAGCACATCCTCCACCCGCTTGGTCTGGTCAGCCATGTAGGTGGAGAACTCATCCGCGGTGAGGTAGGCATCGGCCCAGTCATTCTTGGTCAGCACGTCCTTCCAGTCCTGACTGTCGTGCATCTTGGCCACGGCATTGAGCAGGGCCTGCTTGTCGGCATCAGACAGCTCCGGTGGTGCCACCACACCGCGCCAGTTGGTGAACTCGAGGTCGATCCCAGACTCCTTCAGAGTTGGCGCGTCGAGGACCTTGACCCGCTCGGCACCGCTTGTGGCCAGCACGCGGATCTCGCCTGCCTCCACCTGGTCGAGGAACTCCCCGTAGCCGGAGGCACCGAACGCCACCTTGTTACCGAGCACAGCCGGCAGCAGGTCACCGCCGCCGTCGTAGCTGACGAAGTTCACTTCCTTTGGGTCGATGCCGACCGCCTGGGCCAGCTGCATCGGCAGGAGATGGTCGGGTCCGCCCGGAGCGGAACCCCCACCGACAGCCAGGGACTTGGGTTCGGCCTTCCAGGCGTTGACCAATTCGGTGATGGTCTTGTACGGGGAGTCCTTGCCCACAACGATGGCGCCGGACTCCTCGATCAGCTTGGCGATCGGAGTCGTCTGGTCAAGCTTGGCGGTGGACTGGTTGGTGTACTGGGCGCCCACTACACCGAGACCCATCATCATCAACAGCTTGCCGTTGCCCTTCTCCGAGACCGTCCGGGCCAGCCCGGTCGTGCCTGCGGCACCGGCGAGGTTGAACACCTCGATGTTCTGCGTCGCGCCAATGTCGTCCATGACCTTGGCGGCCGCCCGGGCGGTTGTGTCGTACCCACTGCCGGGCGTGTTCGGCACCATGAACCGCAGACCAGTGATTGGCTCGCCCGCCGGCGCGGAAGCTCCGGGCTCGGCCCGGTCGGCGGTGGCACCGCACCCAGTTGTCAATAGCGCTGCTGCGGCTACCAGGGCCGCGCCCAGCTTGAGTCGTCTGAACATCATCGTTCCTTCGTCCCGGGGCCTAGATGGCCGTGGTTGGTGGGCCGAGCAGGCCATCACCGGTAGTCGAGACGACAGTGCCATCGCGAACCCGGCGTTGTCTGCTTGTCGCCATGATGGACGTTGTGGTCTTAATGGTCGCACTGGGATCGCCGCCGCCACCAGCCTCGATGCCACAAGGACCGAGACCAACTCATTGCCCCCGAACGTGTGCGGGCACGTGCTCCCGCGGGGACGGTTGGCCGTTGCTGATGATGCCGCAGCCCTCCCGGTGCTGACTGTGACGTAGCAGAAGTCTCGGGTTCCGCGGCCGGCGCCGAGCTGCCATGCGGCGATGGTGGCGGCGTTGGCGTCGTTGTGGACGTGGACGGTAGCTGCAGGCGTCGTGGAGGCGCCGCGAGCGGAGGAACGCTGTCGAAGCCGGGCAGGGTGGCGACGGCTGGGGCCGGGACGGGCGCTCGGCTGGTCGGTCGGCATGCGGGGTTTGTCGGTAGCGTCTTGCGGCGTCGTCGGCGGGGTAACGGTCGAGGAGGTCGGCGATCTCGGTGTAGGTATGGCGGTTGAAGTCTGCCTGGGGCCGGTCGAGCCAGGCCGGCCGGCACAGTACGAGTGCGGTGACCCGGTCGGGGTAGCGGATAGCCAGGTTCAGCGCGGTCCCGGCGCCGAGGGAGATGCCGCCGATGATGAATCGTGCAAGGCGGAGGTGGTCGGCGAGGGCGATCACGTCGTCGGCGAAGACTTCGAAGCTGGCCGTGGCCGAGTCGATGTCGGTGCTGGGACTGTGGCCGCGGGCGTTCAGACTGATCACCGGGGTGGGCGCGGCGGCTCCGATGTAGCTCAGGGGCTGGTTGGCGTCGCCTTCCATGCCGTGCTGGAAGATGAACGGCACGGTGCCCGGACCGTTGGCACCGATGGTTTGGTAACCGATGCCTGGTAGGTGAGGCTTGCGCCGCTGGCCTGAAGCCGTCCGATCGTGGGGGGTGTGCTCATGGTGTTCCGGTCGCTGCGAGTGCGGCGTTGAGGGTGGCTACGGCGAGCGGGACGCTGGTCTCGGGGAGCCCGTGGGTGATCAGGGTGCCGTCGAACCCGGCCTCGTGGAGGGTCTGCACGATCAGCGGCCAGGGCAGCATGCCGGTGCCCGGCGCGGCTGGGGCTCGGTGGGCGATGAGTTCTTTGGCGTGGGCAAGGACGATCTGGGGCCCGAGGGTGGCGATGTCGCGGCTGATCGCGTCGGCGGCCGCGGCGGTGTCGTAGCCGTCCGGGTCGAGCAGGTTGGCGGCATCGTAGACGATGTTGAGCGCGGGCGAGCCGACTTGGTCGAGCATCATGATTGCCTGTTCGGCGGTCGCGACGACGTTGCTGTGCTCGGGCTCAACTGCGAGGGTGAGACCGAAGTCCTCGGCGAGCGCGGCGAGAACTTGCAGGGTTGTGCGGGAGTCGGCCCAGGCCTGCGGAGTGGTGTTGTCGGGGTGCCAGCGCCACATGTCGTCGGGGTCGCGGGAGCCGCTGCTGAGGGTGATGATGTCGATCTGCAGGTTGCGGGCGGCTGCGCACAGGTGCGGGAATCGGTCCAGGTGGGCCTGCCGGTGCGCTGGGTCAGGGTGGGCGGCGTTGAAGGTGCCGGAGATCGCGGCCAGGGCGACGCCGGCGTGGCCGGCCGCGGCCCGGATCTGGTGGATGACAGCGTCCGGTACGGGCGCGTCCGGGATGGTGGGCAGCCCGGCCACGGACAGGTTGAAC
>DATLPF010000121.1:0-14542 GCA_035535875.1 Propionibacteriaceae bacterium | reverse complement strand
GGTGTTGCGGCGCTGAAAACCGCGATCGCCAACGTCAAGACCAGCCTGGACGCCGCGGAGGCCTCGGCCTCGCCGGTCCTCCAGCCCAGCGTGCAGCAGGTGAAGACGGCATTCGCCGACTTGCAGACGGCGGCAAGCGGTCTAACCGCCGACAACTTCAAGCAGAAGGCGCCGTCCATCGCCTCGGCGATGAGGCAGGTCGTCACCGCGACGCAGGCGCTCTCTTCGGCTCTGACCCAGAGTTGTCCCGGGAGCTAACAGAACACCTGCCGACACATTGGGCGTGTCGGCGGCAAGCCGCTACCCGCGCCACAGTGCTCGTAGCGTTCCTGCGCTCATTGCCGGTCCTGCCAAAGGCGATCTATGGTGAGCGTGGAGGCTGAGATGCACGAGTTGGCGATCGCCGAGAGCGTCGTCGAAGCCGTGCAGGCCCGGACCGGTGAGCAAACCGTCCGTTCGGTCCGACTGCAGGTGGGACGGCTCTCCGGCGTAGTCCCCGAGGCCCTGATGTTCGCCTTCGAACTCGCCACGCAGGGCACACCGCTGGAAGGTGCCCGGCTCCTGATCGATGAGCCGGCTGGCCGGCTGCACTGCCGGACGTGCCAGGCCGACCAGGGCAGGAACGACCTGATTCTGCTTTGTGAATGCGGCAGCGCGGACGTGGAGGTGACGGCAGGCCGGGAGCTTGCGCTGCTGAGTGTGGAGGTCGGTTAGCTATGTGTGCAACGTGTGGGTGCGGGGCCGAGGAGGTGCGGGTCAGTCTGCTGTCTGACAGCCATCCCCGTGATGACGATCTGCAGCATCGCCTCGATCGTGACCACCATGCCCACGACGGTCAGCCCGAGCAGGACGGCGCTCTAGTGCACGACCACCACTATGGCCACGAACATGACCGCACCCACACCCTCACGTTGGAGCGGGCGGTGCTGGCCAAGAACGACCATCTCGCAGACCACAATCGAGAGTGGCTGGCTAGGCGTGGGCTGACCGCTATTAACCTGATGAGCTCACCGGGCGCCGGCAAGACCACGCTTCTGGAACGAACGATCATCGACTCCGGCCTGACCCTCAGCGTCATCGAGGGCGATCAGGAAACGACGGTCGACGCCGAACGGATCCGCGCCGCTGGTGCACGCAGCATCCAGGTCAACACCGGGGCCGGCTGCCACCTCGATGCCGCCATGGTGGGACGCGCTCTCGACCAGCTGCAGCCCCAAGCTGGGGTCGTGGTGATCGAGAACGTCGGCAACCTCGTATGTCCAGCGCTGTTCGACCTCGGCGAGTCTCGCAAGGTCGTCATCATCTCGGTGACCGAGGGTGACGACAAGCCGCTGAAGTACCCGCACATGTTCAGCGCCGCTGACTTGATCGTGATCAACAAGACCGATTTGCTGCCCTACGTGGACTTCGACGTTGACCGGTTGACCCGGGACGCCCGCAAGGTACAGCCGGGCGTTGAGGTGCTTGCTCTGTCGGCGCGGAGCGGCGACAACCTGGACCGCTGGTTCGGGTGGCTGAAAGTGCTGTCGACCAGCTGAGTGTCTGTGCAATTTCGCCGGCGATCCAGAGCAACTGACCGCCGCTGAGCTCTTGACTTTCCCCGGCCCGAAGTGCGGAGATGAACACAGAGGTTGCGCAAGCGGGCCGACGGTCGGCTCCTGCACCTCAGGGGGCAAAAAGGCGCCTCCGGGAAGTGGGCAACGATGCCCGTGGCCGAAGCAGAACGGGTCAAACAGGCTCAAGCTGAAGACACCTTGATCCACGTGCTGTGGATCAACGCAGGACTCAGTTGCGACGGCGATTCCGTCGCGCTGACCGCAGCCACCCAGCCGAGTATCGAGGAGATCGCCCTTGGCGCTCTACCGGGGCTGCCTCAGATCGCCGTGCACTGGCCGTTGATCGACTTTGAGTGCGGACCCAACGGGGGCGCGGACGACTTCCTCGAATGGTTCTTCAAAGCCGACCGCGGTGAGCTCGAACCCTTCGTCCTTGTGGTCGAAGGTTCGATTCCCAACGAGAAGCTGCACGACGATGGCTACTGGTGCGGATTCGGCAACAACCCGGCCACCGGACAGCCCATGACCACCAGCGAGTGGCTGGACCGACTGGCGCCGAAGGCGACGGCGATCGTTGCGGCAGGAACCTGTGCGACGTACGGCGGGATCCATGCCATGGCGGGCAACCCGACCGGTGCGATGGGCGTACCGGACTACCTCGGCTGGGAGTGGAAGTCCAAGGCCGGCATTCCGATCGTCTGCGTCCCCGGGTGCCCCATCCAGCCCGACAATCTGTCGGAGACCTTGACCTACCTGCTCTACATGGCCACCGACCAGGCGCCGATGATCCCGCTGGACGAGGCTCTGCGTCCGACCTGGCTATTCGGCAAGACGGTGCACGAGGGCTGTGATCGCGCCGGCTATTACGAGCAGGCCGACTTCGCCACCGAGTACGGATCGCCGAAGTGCATCGTGAAACTGGGCTGCTGGGGGCCGGTGGTGAAGTGCAACGTGCCCAAGCGCGGCTGGATGAACGGCATGGGCGGCTGCCCGAACGTCGGGGGGATCTGCATTGGCTGCACCATGCCGGGCTTTCCCGATAAGTTCATGCCTTTCATGGACGAACCGCCGGGCGGCAAGCTCTCCACCAACGTGATTCGAGCTTGGGGTGCCACGCTGCGCAAGCTGCGCGGCGCCACCACACACGCGGTTGATCAAGAACCGAAGTGGCGCAAGCCAGGTTCCCAGCTCCTTACCGGCGCCAAACGCACCTGGTAGTCCACCACCTCAGCTCAGAAAGCCGAGTCCGCTATGACGTCAACCCAGGTCTCGCCCAGCAAGTTCACCGAGAACGAGAAAGGCCTCGTCGAGATGGCCTGGGATCCGATCACCCGGATCGTGGGCAGTCTCGGCATCTACACCAAGATCGACTTCAACCAGCGGGTCGTGGCCGAGTGCCACAGCACCAGCTCGATCTTCCGCGGCTACTCGATCTTCATGAAAGGCAAGGACCCCCGGGACGCGCACTTCATCACCAGCCGCATCTGCGGCATCTGCGGTGACAACCATGCGACGTGTTCGTGCTACTGCCAGAACATGGCGTACGGGGTGAAGCCGCCGCACCTGGGGGAGTGGATCGTCAACCTCGGCGAAGCCGCCGAGTACATGTTCGACCACAACATCTTCCAGGAGAACCTGGTCGGCGTCGACTACTGCGAGAAGATGGTCGCCGAGACCAATCCCGGCGTGCTGGAGAGGGCGAACAACACCGAAGCCCCGCATGCGGGCGACCATGGCTACCGGACCATCGGCGACATCATGCGTTCACTGAATCCGTTCACCGGCGAGTTCTACCGCGAGGCCCTGCAGGTCAGCCGAATGACGCGCGAAATGTTCTGCCTGATGGAGGGCCGGCACGTCCACCCCTCCACGCTCTACCCCGGCGGCGTCGGAACGGTGGCAACCATCCAGCTGATGACCGACTACATGACCCGGCTGATGCGCTACATCGAGTTCATGAAGAAGGTCGTGCCGATGCACGACGACCTCTTCGACTTCTTCTACGAGGCGCTGCCGGGCTATGAGGAGGTCGGTAACCGGCGGATCCTGCTCGGTTGCTGGGGGTCCTTCCAGGATCCGGAGTACTGCAACTTCGAGTACAAGGACATGACCGAGTGGGGTCGCAGGATGTACGTGACCCCCGGCGTGATTGTCGACGGCAAACTGGTGACCACCGATCTGGTCGAGATCAATTTGGGCATCCGGATCCTGCTCGGCTCCTCCTACTACGAGGACTGGGAGTCTCAGGAGATGTTCGTCCGGCAGGACCCGCTGGGCAACCCGGTGGACCGGCGCCACCCCTGGAACCAGCACACCAACCCCAAACCGCAGAAGCGTGACCTGGACGACAAGTACAGCTGGGTGATGTCGCCCCGCTGGTTCGACGGCAAGGACTATCTGGCCCTCGACACCGGCGGTGGCCCGTTGGCGCGGCTCTGGTCCACCGCTCTCGCCGGACTGCTCGACATCGGCTACGTCAAGTCCACCGGCACCAGCGTGCAGATCAAACTGCCGAAGACCGCCCTCAAAGGCCCGGTCGAGTTGGAGTGGAAGATCCCGCAGTGGAGCAACACCTTGGAGCGCAACCGGGCGCGAACCTACTTCCAGGCGTACGCGGCGGCCTGCGCTCTGCACTTCGCTGAGAAGGCCCTGGTCGAGATCCGCGCCGGCCGGACCAAGACCTGGGAGAAGTTCACCGTCCCTCAGGAGGGCATCGGTGTCGGCTTCACCGAGGCCGTCCGCGGCGTGCTGAGTCACCACATGGTGATCCGCGACGGCAAGATCGCCAACTACCATCCCTACCCCCCAACGCCGTGGAACGCCAGCCCGCGCGACTCCTACGGCACGCCCGGACCGTATGAGGACGCAGTGCAGAACCAGCCGATCTTCGAGGAGAACGACCTGGAGCACTTCAAAGGCATCGACATCATGCGCACGGTGCGCAGCTTCGACCCATGCCTGCCCTGCGGGGTGCATATGTATCTCGGCGGCGGGAGAACGCTGGATCGGTTGCACTCGCCAACGGAGTACGTCGGCGAATAGCGGCCGAGATGTCCTCAGCCGAGCCGATGGTCACTCGCATCGACGACCTGCAGGTCGTCGGTGAGCGGATCAACGCGCTGATAGACGCGAGTGCGTCCGGCGGAGTGGTCGCGCGGGAGCGGGCCGAGGAGCTGGTCCGCCTTGTCGCGGACCTCTACGGCTCGGGGTTGGAGCGGCTGCTGACCATCCTGCACGAGCTCGGTCGCCTGGATGACGAGGCGCTGGCCGCGCTGGCCGCTGATGATCTTGTGGCCGGCCTGTTGCTGGTGCACGATCTGCATCCCTATGACATCACGACCCGGGTCGAACAGGCCCTGGACAACGTACGCCCCTACCTCGGCTCCCACGGCGGCGATGTCGAGCTGCTGGCGGTGTCGGGCGGTGTGGTCCGGCTCCGACTGCTCGGCAGCTGCGACGGCTGCCCGTCGTCCTCCGTCACGCTGAAGCTAGCGGTGGAGGGAGCCATCGAAGCCGCCGCCCCGGAGATCATTGCCATCGAGGTCGAGACGGCAGCGGAGGCGACGAGCTCCCGGAGCCCGGTGATCACCGTCGACTCGCTCTGGTCGCGGCTGGATCAGGGCGCCCCGGCCGTTGCCGGGTCGGCGCCTGCGGTGATCTCTGGCTCAACCTGGGAGGAGGTCGCCGGGCTGACCGGCCTTGCTGACGGAGCTGTCGCCGGGTTCTTGGTTGGCCAGACCTCGATTGTCGGCTGCCGGATCGGCGCTGACCTGTACGCGTTTCTCGACCGATGCGGACGGTGCGCCGCCAGCCTCGCCACTGCCTCGTTGGGTCGACTGCTCGGTGGCGCGGCCGGTGATGGGGCACTCTGCTGCCAGGCCTGCGGCGCGCACTTCGCCGTCCGCCGGGCCGGCGCCTGCCTGGAGGAGCCGGAGCTGCACCTCGACCCGCTGCCGCTGTTGCTCAATCAGGGCGTCGCGATCGTCGCCTTGCCGACCACGGTGGCGGCGTGACCGCGCTTCGCTCCGGGGGGGCGCGGGGGGGCCGTCCCCCCCGGGATCAGCACAGCCCCGGGGGGTCGTCTGCACTGACCGGTCTCCGCCGGATCATCAGTGAGCGTCCGGCCCCGGTGGTGGGCGAGCGGTGCGAGATGTGCGCCGAGCCGATCACCGACGATCATCCCCATGTGGTGAACCTGGAGAGCCGGGCGCTGATGTGCACATGCCGCGGTTGCTACCTGCTGTTCACCGCGGAGGATGCCCAGCTCCGCTACCGGGCAGTGCCCGATCGCTACCTCTCGTTCCCCGATTTCACCCTCGACGCTCGGCAGTACGACGAGCTGGAGATCCCGGTCGGGCTGGCCTTCCTCTTCAACAGCTCCGTGCTGAACCGGACCGTCGCGTTCTATCCCGGGCCGGCCGGCGCGACAGAGTCCGAGCTGCCGCTCGAGGCCTGGACTCGTGTTGTGGAGGCGAACCCGCAGCTGTCGGTACTGCGGGTCGATGTCGAGGCGCTGCTGCTCCGGGGGACTGATCGAGGTAGCGAGTTTTCCTGCCACCTGGTGCCGATCGATGCGTGTTACGCCCTGGTGGGCCAGCTCCGCCGGCTGTGGCGCGGCTTCGACGGCGGCACTGAAGCCCACCAGGCCATGGACGACTTCTTCGCCGAGATCGCCGCCCGCAGCCGACCGGCGCCGCCGATTATCGAAGGCGATGTCGGTTGATGGCCGCTCTGACGTTCAGCGTGCTCGACACCGTGGCCGAGCCGTACACGGTCGCCCCACAGCTGACCGCACGGCTTCGAATCGAGGAGTCCAGCGACACCGTGATCCATGCCATCGCCCTTCGCTGCCAGGTCCGGATCGAGCCGCAACGCCGGTCCTACACCGAGGCGGAGGAGGAGGGTTTGCTCGGGTTGTTCGGCGGCCGGTCGCGCTGGCGCGACACCCTTCGACCCTTCTTGTGGATGCAATGCAACGCGACGGTGCAGGGATTCCGGGGAACGACGGAACTGGACCTGGCCCTGCCATGCACCTACGACTTCGAGGTCACCGGATCGAAGTACTTGCACGCGCTGCGCGACGGAACCATCCCGCTGGCGCTGCTCTTCTCCGGAACGATCTTCACCCGCGGCACCAACGGCTTCGGCGTCGAACAGGTCGCCTGGGACTGCGAGGCGTCCTATCTCCTGCCGGTCCAGGTCTGGCAGGAAATGATCACGCTCAACTATCCGAACACCGGCTGGCTGCGACTGGACCGCGACATCATCGAAGCAATGAGCCGCTATCGGGCTGAGCGCGGCCTGACCACGTGGGATGCGACCGTCGAGTCATTGCTGGCCGCCGTCGACGTACGCGTGTCATGACCCTCGACCTGGCGCGTACGGTCGCCGACGCCGTGCTCTACGAGGGATACCTGCTCTATCCCTACCGCGCGACATCGCAGAAGAACCAGGCGCGCTGGCAGTTCGGCGTGCTCGGACCGCCGGGCGCGGCTGAGGCCGGCCTCGGCGAGGAGTCGACGATGTCGGTCGAGTGCCTGCTGAGCCGTGGGACTGCCCGCCGCGACGATCTCCCGCGGCCCACGGTCACGGTGTATCTGCGCTTCCTGCAGCTGCAGCACCGAGGCGTGGAGCGCCTCGATTCGGCCGATCCGAACCGCTACGTCCCGACTAGTGAGCTGCTGCTCGATGATCACCTCCTGCTCAGCTGGGACGAGGCCGTCGACCATGAGCTGAGCTGCCCGGCCTGTACTTTCGACGAGTTGGCCGACGGGGTCCGGCAGACGGTGACCATCCCGGGTGCCGAGGAAGTCGAGCCCCTCACCGCGGCTGACGGGACTGCGGTCGGGCGCGTGGTGCGGCGCCGCTGGCCGCTGACGGCCGTCATGACCGCGGAAACGACCCAGGTCGACGGCTACCTGCGGCTGAGGATCACGATCGAGAACACCACGCCGGCTGTCCCGCGTACCAAGGATGACGCCGTAGGAAGGTCCCTGCTCGGCGCTCACCTGCTGCTGGAGGCGTCGGGCACCGGATTCGTATCGTTGCTGGAACCGCCGGACGCGGCGGCTGCATCAGCGGCGGCTGCCTGTCGCCAGCACCGCTGCTGGCCTGTGATGGCCGGCCCAGCGGGCACCGACACAGTGGTCCTGGCCTCACCCATCATTCTGTACGACCATCCCGAGGTGGCCCCGGAAAGCGCCGGAGCCCTGTTCGACTCGACCGAGATCGACGAGATCCTCACTCTGCGGGTGATGACGATGACCGAAGCCGAGAAGGCCGAGGCGCGGGCGACCGATCCACGGGCACGCGAGATCATCGATCGTTGCGACGAGATGACTCCCGACATGCTCCAGCAGCTGCACGGGATCCTGCGCGAGCCGCGGTCAGCGAGTGGTGCGACCACCGACCAGGCCTGGCTCGACACTGGCGGTGCAGCCTGGTGGGACCCTGCCGCCGATGAGTCGGTGCGGCCCGACCTCGATGCCGTGGTGATCAAGGGAGTGAGCGTCCGCAAGGGCAGCCTGGTCCGGCTGCACCCCTCGCGCCGGGCCGATGCCCAGGATCTCTTCGTGGCCGACCGGGACGCCCGGGTGACCGCCGTCCTCTCCGACGTCGACGGTGGCGTGCACGTCGCGGTCGTTCTGCTCGATGACCCAGCGGCCGACCTGCACGACTGGTACGGCCGCTACCTCTACTTCGCTCCGGACGAGCTAGAACCGCTGACCGACCACGCGGCGGCGGGTTGACACCGAGAGGAGGTCCGCCACATGGAAGGACTGGGCAAGATCACCACCGTAGTGATCATTGCGGTGGTCGTGGCCGCTGTCGTCATCGGCATCCGTTCGATCCCCGACGTACGCCGGTACGCCGAGATCCGTCGGATGTGAACCACACACAAGAGAGGAGGAGCCATGAGCGACACGCCCGGTGAGAACTTGACCGAGGAGCCGCAATCCGAACGCGGACCGATGGGCTCCCGCGACACCGGCTCCGATGAGCCTGGCGGCGGCCCGGTCGACCGCCCGGAAGGCCGGGTCGAAGGGGGTTCGGAGTCCGTCGATCCCCAGGAAACGGCGGAGGGAGAGGTCCACCTGCCCACCGGTGACGGTGGCTGAGCGAACCGATCAGGAGGAAGGAGAACAGATGAGCTCCGAACCGTTTACCGGCGGCAGCAACCCCGACACCGGTGGGCGTGCCATACCGCCGTACGAGGGTCGCCGGGAGAGCGCCGATGTCGGCGACCAGAGTGAAAGTGAGAAGGAGGGGGCGAAGGTAGCGGGGGCTACCGGGCCGGTTCGGGACGACGAACGCAAGGCACCCGATCCCGCCGACACGGCGCGCGGCCCCCAGGCGTCACCCGCCGACGAGCAACCCGCGCAGGACATGGAAGAGAACGAGGCCAGCGACGAGGGTGTCGGCCCGGACCACGTCTCGGGCGTCCAGCGCGGCGAGGACCTGAGCGCCCCCGGATGAGCGCTGACGTACTGGTGGCCGGGGTCGGCAACATCTTCCTTGGTGACGACGGCTTCGGTCCTGAGGTGGTACGGCACCTCGGGGCACCTGAACAGCCGCCACTGCCTGAGCCGGTCCGGCTGGTCGACTACGGGATTCGTGGACTGCACCTCAGCTATGACCTGCTCGAGGGCTACTCGGCATTGATCATCGTCGACACGATGCCCGGTGACGGCCGGCCCGGTGAAATCCGGGTGGTGGCGGTGGATCCGGACGACGTCACCGCCTCCGACGGCGCCGACCCACACGGCATGGACCCGGTGGCCGCGCTGTCCGGACTGCCATCGCTGGGCGGCGCATTGCCTCCGACCTACGTCGTCGGCGCTCAGCCGGCCAACCTGGAGGAGGGGATCGGCCTGTCTGATCCCCTGCGCGCGGCAGTGCCCATGGCGGGTGCCGTGATACGAGAACTGCTGACCACCCGCCCTTGGGCCACAGGTGATGAAGAGGGGGCCGACTGACATGTGCCTACGGATACCAGGTCAGGTAGTCGAGGTACTGGCCGAACACGGCGGGGAGCTGGCGATGGTCGACGTCCAAGGTGCCCGACGCCGGATCAACCTCGGTCTGCTAGAGCCCGACGAAGGCGCACCCGCTCCAGGTGACTGGGTCTTGATCCACATGGGCTTTGCTCTGGAACGGATCGACGAGGCGGAGGCCCGCCAAGCCCTGGCCGGGTTGGAGCTGATGGGCAGGCCTCAAAGTTGACGATCGCTTCTGAAAACCGGGGCACCCCCGTACGACGGGGTGCGAACGAGGGGCAAGACGTGCCCGGCCCTGTGCTGTTCGCCCGGTACGCCTTCCCGCCCAACTTCCACGGTTACTGCGGGCCCGGGGACCATGATGCGTTCTTCTCCTACGGCGTGGCAGGGGCCGACGACCGCGGACTGCGGGCGCTGTCGCAGCAGTTCGCCGGAGCTTGGCCCTACCTTGAGCTGATCGCCTCTGCGACCGGCGTGGCTGACCCGCTCGACTCCCGGGTGGTCGAGGCCTACTGGGTCGGTAGCCCTCGGCTAGATCACGTGAGCACCCGCGCGGTTGGCAACTCGATGGAGGAGCGGTTCCGCCGTCTGACCGGTGGCAAGTTCCCCACGCTCGCCACGAGTGTTCTCGCTGGGGGCGTACCGCATCACAGCTTCGCGGTGTTCTGCATCTATCCCTGGACCGGGCTGCTGAGCGACGGCCGCAAGGCCAAGCACGCGCTCACCGTGCTCGATCGGTGTCGGATCCGCTGGGGCCAGGTCCGCGCGGTCATGGGGGACCAGGTCGTCGTCGAGTCCCGCCAGCTGACCTGGGACGGCCACGTCCTCGGTCTCGGAGAACTCATATCGGAAACCGCCGTGCGCTCTCTCGATGGGGTCAGCATGATCGGTGGGCTCGAACCGGGGGACTGGGTCTCACTGCACTGGGAGTGGGTCTGCGACCGGCTGACTATCCGGCAGGTCGAGCACCTGCGCAGCTTCACCCTGCGCCACCTTCAGATCGTCAACGACGGCAATCTGCACGCCGGCCCGGCCGCCCTGCTCGATGACTAATCACCGGGCAGTGGCCAGGAACGCTCCAACGACCAACTGATTTCCTCGCCTCTCCCGTGGGCCGGTAGGCCGGGGGCGCGCAGCTGCAGCTCGCCCTCGGGGGTGTCCAAGGCGTAGTCGGTGTGCGAGCCGCGAAACCAGACGTCGGCGACGACCCCGGTGCGATCGCCGCCCAGCCGGGCCCAGTCGGGCCGGACCAGCACTGGGAAATCCGACCCGGCCAACAGCGAGACCGGGCCGGTCAGCCGAGCCGCGGCCACACTCACCGGTTGGGCGTAGACCTCCTGCGGCGTGCCCACCTGGATCACCCGTCCGCCGATCAGCAAGGCGACCCGGTCGGCCAGGCCCAGGGCCTCGGCCGCGTCGTGCGTAGCGTAGATAGCCGCCGCCCCCGACTCCCGCCGTCGAGCCGCGAGCTCGGCCAAGAAGACGTCGCGTACTTGGGCGTCCAGATGGGCGGTCGGCTCATCGAAGAGATAGAGCGCGGCCTGGCGAGCCATCGCCCGGGCCAGGCCGACGCGCTGCTGCTCGCCACCGGAAAGCTGCGCGGGCTTCCGGCCGGACAGCTGGCCGACACCGAGCCGATCCAGGATCTGCTGCGCCTGCGAACGGGCAAGGTCGCGGCGTACGCCCCTGCGCCGCAGCGGATATGCGACGGTGTCCAGGGCGGTGAGGTGGGGCCACAGCCCGTAGTCCTGGAAGACCAGCGCGATCTCCCGCTTCTCGGGCGGTTCAGCCGAACCGGCCGTCGCCACCAGGCGCTGCCGCAGAAAGATCTCACCGGAGCGCAACGGGAGGAACCCGGCGACCGCGTTCAACAGCGTTGACTTGCCGGAGCCGGAAGGTCCGAGCAGCGCCAGGACCTCTCCCTCGGCCACGGTGAGGTTCACCGAATCCAGAACGGGGGTCGCCCCGTACGCCAGCGACAGGCCGCGCAGCTGCAGGACCTCAGCCATGGCGGCTGCGCCGGCCCAGCATCCACAACGCGCCGCCGGGAACCAGCACGACAACGGTCACGATGACCGAAAGCGCTGCCGTCACGCCGATCCGGCCCAGGTCGGAACTGTTCAGCACCACGACGGCCAATGTCTCGGTGCCCGGCCCGTAGAGCAAGCTCGACATGGTCACCTCATGGAGTGCGGTCAGGAAGCACAATCCCCAGGCGGCGATCAGGGCCGGGCGCAAGACCGGGACGACAACGGTGGCCAGCGCGGTCGGCAGGTCGGCGCCGCTGGCCCGGGCAGCCTGCAGTCCCGCCGGCGCCAACCGATCCACTGCGGCGGAGATGGGCCGGTGCGCCAAGGCCCAGAGCTTGGCCAGGTAGGCGAGCAGGATGATCAGCACCGTATCGGCGAGCCAGCGGCCGTAGGCGATCAGCAAGCCGATCGCCAGCACCGATCCCGGCAGCACCAGGGTGAGCGCGACCAGGACGCTCACCGCCCGCCCGCTGCGGGTCCGGCTCAGCGCCGCCGTGCACCCGCCAAGCACCAGCAGGATGGATCCGGCGGCCACCGCGAGGAGCAGGCTGCGGCCTAGTGCCTGCCCGGTGCGCGGGGTGAGAACGGCGAGGAAGTTGTCGAGGGTCCAGTTTTCCGGCGACAGCGGGACGCCCACCGCGCGGGTGAAAGCCGCGCTGACCAGCGCCAGCAGCGGCAGGCCGCAGGTGACGATCAGATACAGGCCCAGCACGATCGGGACAAGAATGCGTGTTGTGCTGCTGCCGGTTCCCCAGTCGGAGTCCCGAGCTGGCGTACGGCTGAGGGACAGTCGTCCGCCGAGTAACCGGTCGGCCGGCGTGACGACGATCACCGTGATCATCACTAGCAACACGGCCAAGGTGATGGCCTCCACAAAGCTCTGCGGGTCGCTGCCCAGCGCGAGGTCGGCGTAGATCAAGGTGGTGATCGTGCGAAAGCCGGCCGGAGCGCCGATCACCTGCGGCACGGCGAAGGTGCCCAGGGTCAGGACGAAGATGAGCACCGCCGCGGTGGCGATCGCCGGTCCCAGCAGCGGCAACGTCACCGTCCGCAGGACGGTCAGGGGACGAGCGCCCGATGCGCGGGCGGCCCGCTCGGTAACCGGCTCGGCCCGAGTGCTAAGCCCCACCGCGGTAACGAGGTAGACCAGAGGAACCGCATTCGAGGCCACGATGACGGTGACGCCCACCGGCCCCTGGACCTGCGGCCAGGCGAACCCGAACGCCTCGGAGGTCAGTCCCGCCCGCGCGTACGCGCGCAGCCAGCTGTAGGCAAGCACGAAGTCGGGCACGAGCACGGGCAGCAGCACGGCAGCCCGCCAGAAGTTGCGCCCGGGCAGCCCCGGGTCTCTTAGTGCCAGCGCGATCGCCACCCCGACCGGAACCGCCAGGCCGGTCACCGCCGCCGAGAGCCAAAACGAGTTCGCGACCGCGGAGCGGAAGCCGGGATCGGTCATGATCTCCGCCAACCGGCCACGACCCTCGACCCAGCTGGTTCGCAGCAGCACCAGCACCGGTACGACGACAACGGCGACAACGCAGGCCAGTAGGAGGGCGAGTGCCGACCGCGCCAGGCCGGAACGCACGCTCAGCCGCCGAAGATCTTCGCGTAGTCGCGGAGCAGCGTCGCCTTGCTACTCGCCAGCGCCTTCCAATCGGGATAGACCGTCGGCGCGTCGTCGGGCGTGGTCGGGCCGCCTACACCGGGCAGCGTCGGATATGAGCCCGAGCTCCCGACTAGCGCCTGGCCGTCTCGGCTGGCCACATAGCTTACGAAGTCCTGCGCGGGGCCTGAGTTCGTGGTGGTCTTGGACAACGCGATCGGGCCATAGATCGCGACGGCGCCCGGCTTCGGCCAGGACACCGTGACGGGCGAACCGCTCTTCTGGGCCGCGTACGCGGAGTTGGCGATCGTCATGCCGGCGTCATAGATGCCTTGGGCAACACCGGTCGTGACGTCGTCCGGCGTGCTCACTTGGACCGCGCCCTTAGCCTTGAGATCGGCGTAGAAGTCGGGCCCGAAGTAACCCAGCGCGCCGAGCGCCGAAGCCGCAACCTTTGGATCGGGCACGGCGACCTTGCCGGCGCGGGAGAGTTCGGTCCAGGCGGCCGGCCCCGGGCGGCCGGTCCGGGTCACGGCCACCATGTAGAGGACAGCGACGCCGACGTAGTCCGGGGTGCGTACGGTCGCCGGGATGTCGGTCTGCGGCGTCCAACCCCCGACCAGACCTTGATCCACGTAGTCCTGCATGGTGAGTGGATCGCATGCCCAGACCACGTCCGCCTTAAGACCCCCGCTGCGGACATCACTAGCGACCCGGGCGTTGAGCTGACCGGTCGGTGCACGGAAGAGGTCGACTTTCACTCCGGCGTGGGCGGCCTCGAACTTCTGGATCACGGGTTGGATTGTCGTGTCGTTGACGCATGTGTAGAGCGTTATCGGTTTCGCCGTGGTGGCGACCTGGCTGCCGCAAGCGCCGAGAGCCCAGAGCTGGAACAGAGCCGCCAGCCACACCACACATCGCCGCCTCCTGGTCATGTTCGTCACCGTAGCCTCGGCGCGGCGCCCTGTCAGGATCAGCGGAGAACACAATCGAGCTGGGCCGCAGTCCGCACCCCCGCCAGCCCCTACGACCCCGCGACCGCGGTGCCCCGAGTTGCGGTCTTACAGGGCGCGGCGTTGAGCAACCATGGGGCACAGGAATGGGTCTTTGCCGCGTAATCCCACGGTGTTGAGGTAGCCGATGACGATGCGGTAGGACTGCCAGAGCGTGGTACGGGTGTAGGGGACGCCTTGGGCGGCACAGTAGGCGGCGACGAGAGGCTGCGCTTTGCGTAGATAGGGTCGCGCCATCGAGGGGAACAGGTGGTGTTCGATCTGATAGTTCAGCCCACCCATGAAGACCGAGATCAGCGATCCGCCGCTGATGTTGCGGCTCATCAGGACCTGCCGGCGTAGG
>DATLPF010000120.1:0-10622 GCA_035535875.1 Propionibacteriaceae bacterium | reverse complement strand
CAGCTGCTGATCACCCGCGGGGCGCTGACCACGTTCTCCATCGCCAACGACATCGCGAAATACTTCGCGATCATCCCCGCGATGTTCGCCGCGGTCTACCCCAGTCTCGACCGGCTCAACATCATGCAGCTGCATAGCCCGACAACGGCGATCCTTGCCGCTGTGATCTTCAATGCCTTGATCATCGTGGCACTCGTACCGCTGGCTCTGCGAGGCGTACGGTACGTCCCGGGCAGTGCCAGTGCCATGCTGCGACGCAACCTGCTCATCTATGGACTGGGCGGCATCGTCGCCCCGTTCGTCGGAATCAAGATCATCGACATGCTGATCTCGATCATTCCCGGGATCTCCTGATGCGCCTGCCATCCTGGCTCGCCCAGCACCTCGCCGCCCTCCGAGCAGTACTCCTCCTCACCGTCGCGCTCGGCCTCGCCTACCCCCTGGGCATAACAGCGGTGGCGCAACTGCCAGGGCTGCAGAGCCGCGCTGACGGATCTCTGCTCAGCGGGCCGGACTCCCGGGCACCGGTGGGAAGCCGGCTCATCGGCCAAGCCTTCCTCGACAAGGATGGCAAGCCGCTCGTGCAGTATTTCCAGTCCCGTCCCTCGGCGGCTGGTGACGGCTACGACCCGACATCGACCTCGGCATCCAACCTCGGCCCAGAGGACATCGTCGACACACTTCCCGACCCAAACGCTCCCCCCGGGTCGGACGAGGCGGCCGGGAGCCAGAGCCTGCTCAGCCAGGTCTGCACCCGTAGCAAGGATGTCGGCAGTCTGGAGGGCATTGATGGGCTACGTCCCTTCTGCACCGACGACGGGGTCGGTGCGGTCCTCGCGGTCTTCCACCAGGACGGGCTGACCGGCCCAGTCACCCGCGCCATCAGTCTTAACCAGCCCTGTCCCGCCAAGCCCTTTGTCTCAACGTGGGAGGGAGTCGCGGTTGAGTGTGCCCGCTACGGCCAGGACTACTCCCACGGAGTGATCACCCCGGTTCGGGGAACCGCGCCGGCCGTTCCTGTCGTGCCAGCTGACGCCGTCACAGCCAGCGGAAGTGGGCTCGACCCCCACATCACCCCCGCGTACGCGCAGCTGCAGCTATCACGCGTAGCGAAGGCGCGGGGGATGAGTATTGCCGAGCTTGATGCGGTCGTGGCCGCCCACGCCAGCGGCCGGACCCTCGGATTCCTCGGTGAGGCAACCGTAAATGTTCTCGCCCTCAACCTGGACCTCGATAACCGATACCCCTACCGAGCCTGATCGGCTCTTCCACCTGCAGATCAGAATGGGACTGAAGATTCCAGGAAGCGAGAGAGGATGAAATCGCTGCCGGGAGGAGGTGCCGTGGCGGCAGGACAATTGCGGGTCTACTTCGGCGCGGCTCCTGGTGTTGGAAAGACATACAAAATGCTCGAGGAGGGCCACCGCAGGCTGGAGCGTGGCACCGATGTCGTCGTCGGCTTTGTCGAAACCCATGGGCGCAAGCACACTGAGGAACTCATCGACGGCTTCGAGGTCGTCGCGCGGGCCAAGGTGGCTTACAGAGGCACCACTCTGGAGGAGATGGATCTCGCAGCCGTCCTGGCCCGACGACCCCAGGTCGCTCTCGTGGACGAGTTGGCTCACACCAACGCCCCCGGCCCGCCGAACGAGAAGCGCTGGCAAGACATAGAGGAGCTCCTCGATGCCGGAATCACCGTGATCACGACCGTGAATGTGCAACACCTGGAATCGCTTAATGACGTTGTCTACGAGATCACCGGTGTACGGCAGCGCGAGACCGTGCCGGATGCAGTCGTGCGCCAGGCACAGCAGATCGAGCTGGTCGACATGACGCCGGAGGCGTTGCGCCGGCGGCTCGCCCACGGCAATGTCTACGCACCAGAGAAGGTCGACGCCGCTCTCGGCAACTACTTCCGAGTCGGAAATCTCACGGCTCTCCGCGAGCTCGCCCTGCTCTGGGTTGCCGGCAAGGTAGACGAGCAGCTCGACCAATACCGTGCTGATCACAACATCGGCTCACACTGGGAAACCCGGGAGCGGGTGGTCGTCGCACTGACGGGCGGGCCCGAGGGCGAGACCTTGATCCGCCGGGCCGCTCGTATCGCTGCGCGCACCAAGGGCGCGGATTTGCTCGCGCTACACGTCGCCCGCAGTGACGGTCTCACAGGTGGAGATCCGGCTCATCTGGCACGTCAGCGTGTGCTGGTCGAGGACCTCGGCGGCACCTATCACCAGGTGGTCGGGACCGACATCCCGGACGCCCTGCTGGCCTTTGCGCGCGGTGTGAATGCCACCCAATTAGTGCTCGGTGCAAGCCGCCGCGGGCGCTGGGCTCAGTTGTTCTCCCCGGGCGTTGGCGTCACCACCACCGCCGAGTCCGGATCGATTGACGTACACCTGGTCACCCACGAAGCCACAGCCCATCGCTGGAGGATTGCCAAAGGGCGCGACCCACGGCGGAGTCGGCGAGGTGGGCTAAGTGTTGGCCGCCGCGCTGCGGGTTTCATCTTGACCGTCTGCGCGTTGCCGTTGCTCACCTGGTTGCTGCTCACAATCGACGCCTACGTCTCCCTGTCGACCGACATTTTGGTATTCCTCCTTCTGGTGGTGGCAGTCGCGCTCGTCGGCGGCCTTGTCCCGGCGTTGCTGGCTGCCGTATGCGGATTCTTTCTGTTGAACTACTTCTTCACCCCGCCTGTGCGGATGTTCACCGTCGCCGAGCAGGAAAACCTGCTTGCTCTTTTCGCCTTTCTCGTTGTAGCTGTGTCGCTCAGTACGGTTGTCGACATCGCTGCCCGCCGAACCCGGGAAGCGTCACGGGCACGAGCTGAGGCGGCAACTCTGTTCACGCTGGCCGGCAGCGTGCTGCGCGGCTCACGGCCTCTGCCGGCGCTCCTGGAGCAGGTCCGCGAGACGTTGGCGCTGGATTCCGTGACTCTCCTCGAGCGCCGCGCCGATGCTCTCGGCGGGCCAGAGCTGGAACACAGCAACGAGGCCTGGACCGTGGTTGCGTGCGTCGGTAACCCAATCTGCCTCGCACCAGGCGATGGCGATGCCGAAGTGCACGTCGACGACTCATACACGCTGGTGTTGTCTGGGCACCCACTCGCTGCCCAGGACCGGCGGGTCCTGGAAGCCTTCGCCGCGCAGGCAACTGTCGCGCTACGCCAGGAGCGGCTCGAGCAGACCGCCGCTACCGCCGGCTCGCTTGCCGAGGTCGACCGCCTACGCACCGCGTTGCTCAGTGCGGTGAGCCATGACCTTCGGACCCCACTCGCATCAGCCAAGGCGGCCGTTGGGACCCTTCGAATGTCAGATCTCGCCCTGAGCGAGGAAGACCGGGTCGAGCTGCTCGCCACCGCTGAGGAATCGTTGGACCGGCTGAGCGGTCTTGTGGAGAACTTGCTCGACATGAGCCGTCTCCAAGCTGGCGCGCTGGCGCTCGCCATCCAGCCGATCGACGTCGCCGATGTCGTCTCCGCCGCTGTGACCAGCCTGGGACCCGCCGCATCGGTGGTGATCATTCGCGTACCGGAAGACACGCCGGAGGTAGACGCCGATCCCGCTTTGTTGGAACGGGCGATCGCCAATCTGGTGCAGAACGCCCTACGTCACAGCCCACCGGGCGCCCCTCCGCAGATTACGGCCAGCATCTACAACTCGGCCGTCGAGATCCGGGTCATCGACTGCGGGCCAGGTGTCCCGGAGACCGACTGGGGCCAGATCTTCCTGCCATTCCAGCGCCTCGGTGATCGGGATAACACCACCGGTGTCGGCCTCGGGCTGGCATTGTCGCGGGGGCTTGTTGAGGCTATGTCGGGAACTCTGAGCCCGGAAGGAACACCCGGCGGCGGCTTGACCATGACAATCTCGCTGCCCGCTGTGGCTCAACCCAGTCGAGACGGGGACTCCGCACAAACACGATCGATTGCAGGCCAACCCCTAAATGAGCCAGCGGAATCGGCCATCGAGCAACCATGACTCGAGTGCTCGTGGTGGACGATGAGCCGCAGATCTTGCGCGCCCTGCGGATCAACCTGCACGCGCGGCAGTACGACGTGGTCACCGCTGGGACAGGTCGGGGAGCACTCGAGGCAGCGGCCGACGCTCACCCAGACCTGGTCATCCTCGATCTCGGCCTGCCCGACATGGACGGTGTGGACGTCATCCGCTCGCTTCGCACGTGGACCGAGGTACCCATCGTGATCCTCTCCGGACGCATCAACAGCGCGGCCAAGGTGGACGCCCTTGATGCCGGTGCCGATGACTACGTCACGAAGCCGTTCAGTGTGGAGGAACTCCTCGCACGAATTCGAGCTGTGACCCGACGCACCAGCGAGCCGGAACTCATCGAACCCATCCAGCTCGGACGGTGGACTGTTGATCTCAGCGACCACCTGATCTATGAAACCCTCCCGGCCAATGTCGACGCCAACAATTCCCAACTGGAAGGGACGCGCATCCAGGCCCCGGTGCGACAGGTGCACCTCACACCGACCGAGTGGCAGCTCCTCCAGGCATTGGTCAGGCATCCCGGACGGCTGGTGAGCCAACGGCAGCTGCTTCAGGAGGTCTGGGGACCCACGTATGTGGAGCAGACGCACTATTTACGTCAGTACGTCAAGGCACTCAGACACAAGCTCGAGGATGATCCGACTCGGCCTCGCCACCTCATCACCGAGCCTGGAATGGGCTACCGCTTCCAGCCGTAACGACCACCCAGCTGACTGAGCCATGCGGGGCTTAGTTCAGTCTTGGCTGATCTTTATTCTTGCCCGTGGACGCTGGCCGGCCGGTCTTCGAGGCTCCCGCCTCAAGCGCCAGGGAGCCCGCAGCAAGGTGAGCGAGCAGCCCGGCTACCTGGCGTTGCTCGGCCCGTGGACGAGCAACATGGGTGGCCGCGACGACGGCAAAGTAGCCGGGGCGACGATCCTGACGAGGCACCGGGATCGCGATGACGTCGTCGGTGGGCAGCCCCTCTCTGTCGACATCCATGACCCGGCCGCTTCGAGTGACGCTGCCATCGTCGTGGAGGACCGTAGCTGGCAACGGCCCATCCAGCACCAGGCGGCAGCTGTCCGCGTCCAGCACGGTGCCGACTGTGTCTGAGACTGCCTGAAGCGCTGCTGCATGCGTTTCCGGCGCAACTGGCTCGGCTGCGCGCCGCAGGGCGGTCAAGTAGTCGAGCCGGCGAGCAGCTGTGGCGCGCTGACGGCCAGCCCACCAGCTGAGCTGCTCGATAGCGCCGCCCACCAAGACAAGCAGTATGACCGTCAGGATGTCTTGAGTGTCGAGGATCCGAAAGCTGTAATACGGCTCGGTCCAGAAATAGTCGTACGCAAGCCCAGTGGTAACAGCGCCAACCAGGCCGGCCGGTCGCACCCCAGCTGCCGACACCATGGCGACGACGAGGACCAGCAGCAACGTCACATGATTCTCGTGGAGCTGCGGACGGGCCAGGGTCAGCAGACCTGCGACCACCGGCCCCAGAAACACAGCCGCCAGCCAGACAACCCCGCGGTGCCGGGCCAACCAGTCAGATAACGCCATGTGGCACCACATCCCTGCTACTGCCGATGATGATCAAGATCACTGCTCAAGTCTGTATTCGGCGCACACCCAACAACAGGGTCTTTTACGCAGGTTCTACACCTGTCATGACCTACGCGGTGTGTGGACCCGTGATAGGCGTCAAAATCCCGTTAAAGAGTCTCCGCTAATTACTTCCGCCGCGGTTGACTGCTCAGAGGGCGTGATTCTCTGGGCTTGCCGTAACCCTCCAAATGAGCGGTGAACGGACACAGGAGCAGGGTGACCAAGACTGACGAGGCGCAGGCGGCACCTCCCGCCTTGCTGTCGTGGTTGATGAAAGGTGTTCGCGAGGAGCACCGAGCCCACCTGGGACCCCATCCAAGCCCGCAGCAGACGGAAAAGACCCACCGATGGTGGCAAGTGATGTGCCTAACCGGCGTTGACTACTTCTCTACCCTCGGCTACCAGCCGGGCATCGCCGCCCTCGCCGCCGGCGCGATCTCCCCGCTCGCAACCATGGTGCTGGTGGCCCTGACTCTGCTCGGCGCACTCCCTGTATACCGGCGGGTCGCCTCAGAGAGCCCCAACGGTGAAGGGTCAATCGCCATGCTGGAGCGATTGATGTCGTTCTGGAAGGGCAAGATCTTCGTCTTGGTGCTGCTGGGCTTTGCCGCCACCGACTTCATCATCACCATGACGCTGTCCGCCGCCGACGCCACCGCCCACCTGGTGGAGAACCCTCACCTCGAGCCGGTCCTCGCCGGCCATCAAGTGGCAGTCACTCTGCTGCTGCTGGCGCTGCTCGGCGGGGTGTTCCTTCGTGGCTTCAATGAAGCCATCGGCGTAGCGGTCGCCCTGGTGGTGGTCTACCTCGCCCTGAACATCGTGGTCATCGCCGACGCAATCGGACATGTGATAGCAGCGCCGTACCTTTGGTCCAACTGGACCAATGCGCTCACCCAACAGCATGGAAGTCCCTTTATGGTCCTTGGCATCGCACTGCTGGTCTTCCCAAAGCTGGCACTTGGACTCTCCGGCTTCGAGACAGGTGTAGCCGTGATGCCGCACATCGAAGGCGGCCCAGACGACACCCCGGCATATCCTGCGGGCCGCATCCGCGGGGCCAAGCGGCTGCTGACCACGGCCGCATTGATCATGAGCGTTTTCTTGATCACGAGCAGCATCGTCACCACATTGCTCATCCCGCCTGCCGAGTTCCAACCAGGCGGGTCGGCCAACGGGCGGGCGCTGGCCTACTTGGCCCATGAGTACCTCGGGAACACGTTCGGCAGCGTCTACGACGCCTCAACCATTGCGATCTTGTGGTTTGCGGGAGCATCGGCCATGGCCGGCCTGCTGAACTTGATTCCCCGCTACCTGCCCCGCTATGGGATGGCCCCTTACTGGGCCCGCGCCGTGCGTCCGCTCGTGCTGATCCTCACTCTCGGCGCGTTCATCATCACCATCATCTTCGGCGCCGACGTCGATGCCCAAGGCGGCGCCTATGCCACGGGAGTCCTGGTTGTCATCACGTCAGCAGCCGTTGCTGTCACGCTCGCTGCACGGCACGCCGGCCAACGCAAACTCGCCATTGCGTTCGGCCTGGTCACGCTGGTCTTCATCTACACCACCGTCGCAAACATCATCGAACGCCCCGATGGCGTCAAGATTGCCGCAGTCTTCATCGCTGCCATCCTCACCGTGTCCCTGGCGTCCCGGTTCGCCCGCGCCTTCGAATTGCGCGTCACCGACGTCACCTTCGACCAGACAGCGCAGCTCTTCATCCGCGACTGCGCCCGCCGGACTATCAGACTCATCGCCAACGAACCCGACAGCCGGGACCGAGCCGAGTACAGCGACAAACTTCGCCAGGTCGTCCGCGACAACGACCTCACCGACCCCAACGACGTGATCTTCATCGAGATCACCATCACGGATCCGTCCGAATTCGCCAGCCACCTCGACGTCACTGGTGAAGTTCAACACGGCCGCTACCGAGTCCTCACCCTCAGCAGCTCCACCGTCCCAAACGCGCTGGCCGCCCTACTGTTGACTGTGCGCGACCGCACTGACCGCCTCCCACACATCTATTTCGAATGGACCGAAGGCAATCCTGCAGCGAACCTCATCCACTTCTTGATCTTCGGCGTGGGAGAAGTCGCCCCCGTCACACGCGAAGTAGTACGACGCGCCGAGCCCGATCGGGACCGCCGCCCCCATATCCACGTTGGATGACACAGAAGCGTGCGCGTTGACCCCTAGACGCGGGTGAAACGCGCATGATCTTTGACCAGGCGGCCGCCTCACGGCATCTGTCTTATGCGTCCGGCGATTGGAGACGAGTCCGCTTCGGAACCGTCGAGGGGCATGGCATTCCCGCCTCGAGCAGCCGCACATCCGTCGCGCGACCGTGGCCGTCCTGTGTGGGTCTGATGCTGCCCTTCTGGCGCATGCCTAGCCAACCGCCGCGAGTGATCACAAGGTGGTGCTGGGCCTGGGTGCGGTTCCGAAGACCAAGAGTCAAGCGACTCCACTCGTGGTCGCCGGACTCATGATCTTGGTGTGCCAGTTGATCACAGCCTGTCGTCCATTAAGACGAACTTGTCACCAACGCTCATGAACCCGATACCCAACTCTCCATTGGTGTTCGGATTAGTGGTCACGTTCAAGATCACCTTCTAACCAACGCGTACGTTGATCTTTTGTCCGCTCGGAGGTGGTTGGTCGTGCGGCACTCCCAAGGTTGGCCGCACTGCCCAGGGTCTCGCTGGCTGCGGTTTGAATTTAGTAACGGGTCTCGCGGATGTCGCGCTTCGATCTCCGCTCTTTGCCCCACACTGGGCGGTGTGCCTGAGTCGAGTCCTCGGGGTGTGCCCGCCCGCGACCCAGATCGTTTGATCAAGTGGTTCATCGGGGTCGTGGTGATGGGAGTAGGAGTCATTCTGCTCAGCGGTTTCGTTGTAGAGCAGAAGTGGGCCTGGCTTCCGCCGGCTGCCTTTGTTGTGGCGCTGTTGATCGCTGTGCGGAGTACTGGTCTTCTGCGGCGGGAGCGTTATGGCACAACGCGGGCTCGGGGGATGGCTTTGCTCGCGCTGACCGGCTATCTGGCGGTCGTGGTGTGGGGATCAGTCACTGGGTGGCCCTTCCCCGTGATGATCTTGTCCCTGGGGTACCTCTGGGAGGCTGCGGTAATGCTCATGTGGTCGACCCTCCGAAGTCGCGCGGACCTCAACCATGTCGCCATGGGGACAGCCTGTTTGCTTGTGGGTTCGGCGTTCTTACTGCTCGGGGTCGCGAACCCGCTGCCTGCATCGACGCTGGGCATGGTCGCGGGTTTGCTGGTTAGGGTCGCGTTCGGGCTGCTCGGGGTCGCGGCGCTGCTGCTCGGGGTCGCGGCCCTGCTGGACAGATGGACACTGGTGGGGGTCCCATTCCTGCTCTTCGGGGTCGCGGCCCTGCTGGGTGGTGTTGCGCCCTTGCTGGACGGATGGACACTGGTGGGGGTCGCGCTGCTGCTGGGCCCGGTCACGGCACTGCTACTCGGGGTCGCGTTCCTGCTGGACAGATGGACACTGGCTGGGGTCCCGGTCCTGCTGGGCGCGGTTGCGGCCCCGCTGAGCGGTGTTGCGGCCTTGCTGGCCGGATGGACGCCGATGGGGGTCGCGTTCCTGCTGTTCGGAGTCGCGCTCTTGCTGGGTGGTGTCGCGGCCTCGCTGGTCGGATCGACACTGGTGGGTGTCCTATTCCTGCTGTTCGGAGTCGCGGCCCTGCTGGGTAGTGTCGCGGCCTTGCTGGCCGGATGGACACTCGTCGGGGTCGCGTTCCTGCTGGTTGGGATCGCGGCGCTGCTGGGTGGTGTCGCGCTCCTGTACCGTCCTGAATTGCCGCGGCGGCTGGTGGCGTGGCTGACCAAACGAGTCGATCTGCCACTCACGACGAACGGTGGTGACGACCGGAATTAGGGCGGCGGCAGGAGTCCGACCGCGCCAGTCCTTCGGCTGACATCGATTGCGCGCGCAGGCATAGTCACTGCCCCACAGTGGTTGGCATCGACTGACGACTGCCACAACATCGAATGGAAGTGGCTGGAACCGCTGGGAGTACCCGGCCGAGTTGGCTGCCATCTACCCTGGTAGACCTATTTGCAGCGGGCAGATGCAAGAAACGGGTGCTAGCCCTGACGACAGCAGACCACCCAGGCGCCATCCTGGACGGCGTAACCCTTCTCAAACAGGGCCGCGACCGACCCGGTTGGCGACATACCCTGGCAGCGGTCGCGGACCCGCAGATCAAAAGGAGTCATGATCCATGTCAGAGTTCCAGACGCTCCACGCCGGGAATGCCGGAACGATCGATGTGGGCGGCGACCTAACTGTCAACCGCCTCGGCTTCGGCGCCATGCGTATCACCGGTGACGGTATCTGGGGTCCGCCTGCTGACCGCGACGAGGCGAAGGCGGTCTTACGCCGCGCGATCGAGCTCGGCGTCAACTTCATCGACACCGCCGACTCGTATGGGCCTCATGTCAGCGAAGAGCTCATCAGCGAGGCGCTCCACCCGTACCCAGACGATCTGGTGATCGCAACCAAAGGCGGCCTCGAGCGGACGGGTCCGGGACAGTGGCCGACCAACGGTCGACCAGAGCACCTAATCGAGGCCTGCGACGGAAGCCTGCGCCGGCTGAAGCTGGAACAGATCACGCTCTACCAGTTTCATCGGCCCGACCCCGCGGTGCCGCTGGAGGACTCGATCGATGCCCTCGTCACCCTCAAGGAGCAGGGCAAGATCCGACACATCGGGCTGTCCAACGTCACCGAAAAGCAGCTGCGACGGGCACAGCGACTCACCCCGATCGTCTCGATCCAGAACCGCTACAACGTCGACGACCGCCGGTCGGAGTCGCTGGTCGACCTATGCGAGCAGGAGCAGATGGTCTTCCTGCCCTGGGCGCCCATTCAAAATTTTGATAGCAACGGGATTGTTCACAAGTTAGCGCAGCGCTACGACGCGACAACGCGGCAGATCGTGCTCGCCTGGTTGCTGGCCCGGTCGCCCTCGATCCTCCCGATCCCAGGCACCGGATCGGTG
>DATLPF010000119.1:0-4379 GCA_035535875.1 Propionibacteriaceae bacterium | reverse complement strand
GTGAACTTGTGCGGCATGGTGACCAGGATCCCGTCCACGTTCCGCGCGGCCACGAGACCGACCATGACGGCGTCGAGGTCATCGGCCGGCACCTGCATCGGAACGCATATGCCGTTGTAGTCGCGCGCCCCGAAGGTGCTGGTGAGGTGCATCGGAGACTCGACGTACTTGATGGGGTCACCGATCGGGAACAGCCGCGTGGCGCCACTGAGACGGTTGAACATGCTGATCCTTGCCCCTTCTGTGACTCTGGCTTTCAGCCTTGTCAAGCACCTGGAACGCAGTGCGATCTCGAACACCATCAGGTCCCAGGGCGTGCTACGCGAGGCGGCCGGTGCCCTTCGGTTTGGGTGGCGTCTGCATCCTTGCGCACGAGCGGACCCGCTGGTCGCCGCGGTCCGTGATCTCCAGTCAACCCTCATTCGCTGGACTGGAGGAGACCCTGTCAAGACACGCCCGGCCAGACATGCGCCGCCACACCGCCGGTCCGATCCCGAGCATGGCAGGGTCTCAGCGTCCCAAACGCGGCGCGCGTACCCGGTTCCACCGAAGCGAGAGCCCGACGGCGATCGCAACGAGCAATCCCCCGGCGCCGGCAAACCACGACGCGATGTCGACGTGCTTGTTCGCCACCGTCACTCGGCCGGGCAGATCACCCAGCGCCTCCTGCAGCTGGTCGGCACTCTCGGCCTTGTAGTACTGGCCGTCGGTGATCTCGGCCACGGCCTGCAGGGTGGCCTCGTCGATGACCCGCGGATTGCGGCCCCCGGCCCCACCGAAACCGCCGCGCGGACCGCCGCCGGCCCATCCGCCGGCCTGCCGGCCAGTGCAGGCCATCCGCGAGGGGGTTGTCGTGCCGAACCCGATCGTGAACACCCTTAAGCCCCGGACGGCCGCCGATTCGGCGGCGGTCGCCGGTTCGACGCCCTGGGTGTTCGCGCCATCGGTCAGCACGACGATCACATCCGCCGCGTATCCCGACCGCTGAGCTGATTCCGCATCGACCCCGGTGGGGGCCACGGTCGGGTTGATGGCAGCGATACTGTCGATCGAGGTGAGGATCGCCGAACCGATCGCCGTACCGCGGGCCGTGGTGAAGTTGTCGATCGCCTCGATCAACACATCCTTGTCGGTGGTCGGCGGCACCTGCAGACCCGCGACGCCCGCGAAGGCAACGAGACCGATCTTGGTCTCGCCGTCCTGGGACTCGATGAAGGAGACGGCCGCCTCTTGGGCAACGGTGAGCCGGTTGGGTTCGACGTCGGTGGAGCACATGGATCCGGAGACGTCCATCGCCAGCATGATCGTCGTGGAGTTGGACGGCACCGGTACGGTCGCCTGCGGCCGCGCCGCTCCGACGCCGAGCGTGGCGAAGCCGAGGAGGAGCAACAGGGTCGGGATGAGCCGGGTCCACCTCGTACGGGATGGCAGCGCGGCGCGTACCAGGGCGATCGAGGTCACCCGCACCGCCGCGCGCCGCCGGCGTCGCCGCAGCAACCAGACGACTCCCGCCAGGATCGGGATGATCAGCAGCGACAACAGCGCCCACGGCCAGCTGAACGACATCAGACGAGCCTCCCCATCCGAACACCGGTCAGCAGCGCGCCCACGGCCAGCAGCACCAGCGCGACGGCGATGAACCCGCCGGCCAGTGGTACGTCCTGCTTGGCCACCGTCAGCCGTAGGTCAATAGTGGAGGCGACATCGTCGAGCTGCTCCGCGTCGGAGGCGGGGTGGTAGTGGCCGCCGGTGATCTGCGCGATAGCGGTCAACCGCTCAGTGTCGAGGGCTGTATGCAGCTGGTATCCGTCGATCTCGACAGTTGCTCCGTTGGCCGTACCTACGCCGACCGTTTCGATGTGCACGCCGGCGTTCTGGGCGATCGTCGCTGCCGCCGTTACCGCGTCGCTGCTGCCGCCCTGGTCCTCGCCGTCCGAGATCAGCACGATGGTCGCCGAGCCCCACTGGCCGAGGTCGGGCAGCTCCCCGTCCTCACCGATCGTTACTGACCTGCCGGTGATTGCGCTCAGCGAACCGAGAATCGCCGAGGCGAGCGAGGTTCCGCCGGCGGTCCGCATGTTCTGCACCGCTGCCTTTGACGCGGCGCGATCCGCACTGGGCGGTGACGTGGTCAACGCACCCTGGTCGAACCCGACCACGCCGATGTCGAGGCTGTCGGGCTGGGCGTCGATGAACGCGAGGGCGGTCTGCTGTGCGGCCGCCAGCCGGTTGGGGGCGACGTCATCGGCGGTCATGCTGTTGGACACGTCCATCGCCAGGATGACCGTGCCGGCGCTGCGGCCGACCGGCAGCGCAGCGGCCGGCCCGGCCACGGCAACCGCCAGCAGCACGATCCCGCCCAGGGAGAGCCACAGCCCGAGTTGACTGTTGGGTCGGCCGGCCACCGAGACCCCAGCTGCGGCGATGGCAGCGGACCGGCGCCGGCTCGCGAGCACGGCGCCGATGATCAGCGCAGCGGCGACCAGCAGGCCCAGGATGAGCAGCGGTGGGTAGGAGAGGCTCATCGGCGCCTCCGCCGGGTCTCGGCGATGATCGCCAGGAGCGTCTCGACGAGATCGCTGCCGGTGTCGACCCGGTGCAACGGCACCCCGGCCCGGCGCATGCCAGACCGAAGTCCGGCCTCGCGCTCGTCGACCCCGTCGCGGAACCGGGCGCGGAACCACGGGTCGGCGGAATCGACGAGGAGCTGCTCGCCGGTCTCCGCGTCCTCGACCACGATCAGACCGACCTCGGGGAGCGCTTCGTCCGCACGGTCGACCACCCGCAACGCCACGACGTCGTTTCGGTGCGCGAGCTGGATAAGCGGACGTTCCCACTCGCCCGTGCCGATGAAGTCCGAAATCACCACGACCAGGCAGCGCCGCGCCAGCGACGCGGCAGTATGGAGCATCGCGGCGAGGTCCGTGGTGGCTGCTGCCCGGGAGTCGGAAGCGCGATCGAGTTCCCGTCCGATGCGCAGCGCGTGGCTGCGTCCAGTGCTGGGCGGGACGACGCGGGTGGTGCCGGCGTCGGCGTTCATTTCTGCTGCTCGCAGAGCTCGCGGGGCTCCGTCGTAGAGGATGGCGCCGACCCGGTTGCCGTTTCGGCCGAGCACCCTGGCCAGGATGAGGGCGAGTTCGGCAAGCACGTCCTGCTTCCCGCGGCCTGGGCCGCCGACCACCATGGACGCCGATCGGTCGAGGACCAGCCACGTGGTCAGCTCACGGTCCTCGTTGAATTCGCGTACCTGTGGTTCATCGAGCCGGGCAGTGACGTTCCAGTCGATGTGCCGGGCATCGTCACCCTCGACGTACGGCCGCAGTCCGTGGAAGTCGAGGCCGCTTCCCCGCCGTGGGGTTCGGTAGTCGCCTTGGAGACGCCCGTCGAGTCGCCGCACGACCCGCCACTCCAGCCGGAGCAGCAGACGGTCCGGCGCCGAGATCATGGCTGCAGCACTACGTCCGGCACCGGCACGGCGCGCAGGACCCGGATCAGGATGCTGTCGGCATCGAGGTCGTCGGCCAGCGCTTCGTACGACAGCACGATCCGGTGCCGCAGCACATCGAGTGCCACCTCATCGACGTCGTACGGCAGCACATATTCGCGACCGCGCAGGAACGCCAGTGCCCGGCCGCCGAGGACGAGCGCGATCGTGGCCCGCGGGCTCGCCCCGTAGCTCACGTACCGGTCTAGGTCGCCGAGGCCGACCCCGCCCGGCGATCGGGTGGCGGCGACGAGCCGGACGGCGTAGTCGACGACGGCGGGGTCGACGTAGACCTGCGCGACGCTTTCCCGCATACGGATCAGGTCTTCGGGGGTCAGCATTACCTGCGGCGGACCGGGCAGTAGCAGAGCCCGCCCAACGATCGCGTGCTCCTCCGGCGAGGTCGGATAGCTTACGAGGACCTTCATCATGAATCGATCGACCTGTGCCTCCGGCAGCGGATAGGTGCCGTCCGACTCGATCGGGTTCTGGGTCGCCATCACCAGGAACGGCTCCGGTACCGGGAAGGTCTCCCGTCCGATGGTCACCTGCCGCTCCTGCATCACTTCGAGCAATGCGCTCTGCACCTTGGCGGGAGCGCGGTTGATCTCATCCGCCAGCAGCAGGTTGGTGAACACCGGCCCCAGCGAAACCTCGAACTCGCCGGTCCGCTGGTGGTAGACCCTCGTTCCGACGAGGTCGGCCGGCACAAGATCGGGGGTGAACTGGATTCGCTGGAACTGCCCGCCAATCGCGCCGGCCAGCGACTTGACCGCGAGCGTCTTGGCCAGCCCCGGCACGCCCTCGACCAGCAGGTGACCGCCGGCGAGCATGGCGATCGCCATCCGTTCGAGCAGCACATCCTGACCGACGATCGTGCGCTTGACCTCAAACA
>DATLPF010000118.1:0-2953 GCA_035535875.1 Propionibacteriaceae bacterium | reverse complement strand
ACGGGTGACCGCCGCGATCGACACGATGGTCCTCCACCGGGACCTGCTCGCCCTCCTGTTGGTCTGGGAAATCGGCAAGCCATGGCGGCTGGCCGTGGCCGACGTGGATCGCGGCCTGGACGGGGTCCGCTGGTACGTCGATGAGATAGAACGCCAGCTGGCGATCGGAACTGATGCCGAGCGGCGGCCCCTGCCTGGCCCAGTGTCGAACATTGCGAGTTGGAACTACCCGATGAGCGTGCAGGTGCACGCCGAGCTGGTTCAGGTGCTGGCCGGCAATGCCGTGGTGGCAAAGACGCCGAGCCAGGGCGGCTTCCACTGCCTGACGCTTGCCCATGCCTTTATGGCCCGCGCCGGTCTTCCGGTCACACTGCTCAGCGGGATCGGCGGCAAGCTGGGCGACGTCCTGATCAGCAATCCCCGCATAGGGGCACTCGCGTTCGTCGGAGGCCGATCCAACGGACGGGCCGCCGCCACTTCCCTGGCCGATCGCCGCCGCCGCCACTTTCTCGAGCAGGAAGGGTTGAACGCGTGGGGGATATGGGACTTCACCGAGTGGGAGCTGCTCGCCCAGCATCTGCGCAAGGGGTTCGAATACGCCAAGCAGCGGTGCACTGCGTACCCGAGGTATGTCGTCCAGCGACGCTTGTTGCCAGCGTTCCTCGATACTTACTTGCCGGTCGTCGAAGGCTTGCGCTTCGGCCACCCGCTGGCTGTCGAGCGTCCGGATGATCCCCTCCCGGAGCTGGACTTCGGGCCGGTGATCGGGGCCCGGAAGGCCGCGGAACTGGGAGAGCAGTTCGAGGAGGCAATGCGAGGCCGAGGGCTTCCCCTCCACCGCGGCTCGGTGGGTGCGGGGCGCTTCCTTGATGGACAGGACACCTCGGCATACGTCGCACCGGCCTGCGTCCTCGAGCCACCGGCCCACTGGTCGCTGCACCACGCCGAGCCGTTCGGCCCCCTCGACTCCGTCGTCTGCGTGGACACCGAGGCCGAGCTGCTCGCGGGCATGAATGCCAGCAACGGGTGCCTGGTGGCCAGCCTGGCGACCGACGACATGGACTTCGCGTCGCGCGTCGCCGAGCAGCTGCAGGCCTTCAAGGTAGGCATCAATCGACCGCGCAGCCGGGGTGACCGGGAGGAGGTGTTCGGCGGCATGGGTGAGTCGTGGAAGGGTGCCTTCGTCGGCGGAGACCTGCTCGTGCAGGCGGTCACGTACGGCGCGGACGGCGAGGACGAGCGGCTGTTCGGCAACTTCCCGGACTACTCGCAGTTCCCCAGCCGGTGACCCCCGCCGCCACCCAGGGGGCCTTCCCCTTTCGCGGTAGCCACCAACAAGGACGCTGCACTGCGAAATGTCATCAGAGCCCAAGTCTCTGGATATAGTTCGATCAGCAGATACCCCCAGTGGGTATCACCAATGGGGATCCCCTTTTTCCAGGGGTGAGGTCAGGCGCTCGCGTCTGGCTCAGACGCCGTAGCTGGGCCCGTTCGCCGACCTCGATTCCCGATCTCCGAATGGCGTCAAAGGGAGGAGACCAGATGCCATCAGCAGAAGAGCTGCCAACCGGCCAGCCGCCGCACCGGCGACAGTCGCGGCGAGTTCGCAAGATCGACTTCGGTCAGCTCGATGGCCTCAGCACCAGCGCTGACCAGGAGCTGCGCGAGACCGAGGACGCCCTCGTGGCGTTCATGGAGCAGCAGGCCAAGCGCGACGCGCTCTATATGGAGTCGCGGGAGGAACTCAAGCGGAAGTACGAGTTCGGCCGGATGGACGGTGTGGCATGACTAGTGCTGAGATCGAGCGGCGGCTCAGGGACCAGGCGTACGACTCAGCGGAGGGAGCAGCCGCCGCGGCCAGTGACGCCGAGGAGGCCCTCGGCGACGTGATCGCCGAAGCCAGGGACTTCGCAAGAAGATCGCGAGCGGCGTGGTCTCGCCAGACGACGCGCGACGCGCGCTGGCTGAGCTGCGACAGCGCCACAGGCAGATCGCCCATCAGGTCCGGTCCATCAAGATCGTGTACGAGGGCGCGGTGAAGACCATCGAAGATCCTGCCGCCAGGGTCGCCGAGCTGACGAGCAAGTTCGGAAGCTTGCAGAGGTGACCTGATCATGGCTGGGAGGAAGCGCAGCCACAGCGAAGCCAGATGGGCGCAGCTGCCGCCGACGGTGATCAGGTGCAACGCCACGCGACCCAACGGCGGCAGATGCAGGCGGGAGGCTGAGGACGGCGCGGTGGTCTGCGACCAGCACGGAGGCGCCGCGCCCCAAGTCAGGCGCCGCGCCGCCGAGCGGCTGATCATGACCGCGATCAGGCGGCCCAGATACTGGTCAGGATGATGGAGGACGCCCAGGTGCCCTTCGGGGTCCGCGCGAAGATCGCCCAAGATCTCCTCGACCGCGCAGGTGTGATCGCGACGCAGGTCCACCAGATCATTCCGACGACCGAGGACCGATCATGCGGTTCTTCGAGGATGCCTTCAGCGACCCGAAAAACTGGGAGGAGAACCCGCCTCAGCCAGCCATCGGGGAGCGAGTGCTCGACCGCCCAGACCCAGACGAGCCGGAGGAGATCGTCGAGGCTGAGATCGTCGAGGCAGAAGGCGAGCCAGCCAACGACACTCCGCCCCGAGTCGCAGAGATGATCAAGAGCGGCGCCTTCGACCGCAAGCCGGGGCACTGACCAATAAGGAGCAAGATCACCAATGCCGAACCTCAACCCGCAGGACGCGAGGACCTACAACCCCGCGCCGACGCTGTGGAAATACGACCCGCAGACCAACATCCTGTGGCTAAAGCTGACGGATGCATCGAGCAACACGTCGTGGTTCCCGATCCACCTCAACCAATTCCCCCAGTCAGTCGACTACACCGGCGCAGCCTGAGCTGTCGACAGATTCCGGCGCCTTGGCTGATCTGGGCAGACTCACGAACCTCACGCCCGGGCCGCC
>DATLPF010000117.1:0-19258 GCA_035535875.1 Propionibacteriaceae bacterium | reverse complement strand
CCAGCCGACACCGCGCCCCTTACGACAGGCGGCGGCTAACGGTCTTGGCCTCAGTTTCGGCTTGCAGCCGGTCGTCGGGCGAGTCGATCATGGTTTCGCGCACCCTGGTCTCATACGTCCGCCCCGGCGGGCGGCAAAGCTGCTGGTGCGAGATCTTGTGATTGTTCGAAGCCGGCAAAGATCATGGGAGGAAGTGAGCGGCGCAGTGCTGCGTGGCCCAACTCAAACCAACCCTCTTCGGTGACGAAAGCGGCGACGTAGACCAGGCCGACAACGTGTTCGCATTCGCCGCGGCATTTGTGATGACCGCGCCACCGTAGGAGTGGCCGACGGCAACCACCGGACCTGGTATCTGCTCAAGCAAGCCGGCGATATAGGCGGAGTCGGTGGAGACTCCGCGCAGCGGATTGGGCTGTCGGTGCCGGTCGGCTCAGACATGAGCGCACTCTTTTCCTAGGGGGTCAACAACAGCTACGAGCGGCCTGACGTTCCGTGCCCACGACTAGAGCGCGGAGATCAACGCAGCGACCTGAAGGTGTCGCGCAGCTCCTGCGAGAGGATCTGCGGCTGCTCCCAGGCGGCGAAGTGCCCGCCCTCCTCGACCCGGTTGTAGTGAACGAGCTTCGGATACGCCTTCTCCGCCCAGCTCTGCGGAGCCGGATAGAGCTCGTCCGGGAAGACGGTCACGCCGACAGGGATCTCGACGCCCTTGACGTCGAAGAAGGCCAGATGGCTCTCCCAGTAGAGGCGGGCCGAGGAGACTCCGGTATTCGTCAGCCAGTAGTGGGTGATGTTGTCGAGGACGTCGTCGCGCGAGAGGCCACCCGGATTTCCGGCGAAAGCGCGTGCGATGAGCTGGTAGCTGCGCTCGTCGTGATCGAGCATCCAGGCCGCCAGGCCGACCGGGGAGTCCGCGATGGCGTAAAGTGTCTGCGGGCGGTTTGCCATCTCGTTGGCGTAGCCCACGCCGGTGGCAAAGAAGTGCTTCAGGATCTCGTATGCCTTCGCCTCGTCGCCCGAGAGACCGTGTGGCTTGGAACCGCCGGTGGCGAGCGCCTTCGAGACATCGGGCGGCACGGTCGCTGGCATGTTTGTGTGAATGCCCAGCAGTCCTTCGGGCTTCAACAGAGCCAACTGCTCGGTGACGGCATTCCCCCAATCGCCGCCCTGGGCGGCATATCGGGTGTACCCGAGGCGCTCCATCAGCACCATCCAGGCCTTTGCGATGCGGATCGGGTCCCAGCCTGTCTCGCGTGGCTTGCCTGAAAACCCATGGCCGGGCAGTGACGGAATCACCAGATGGAATGCATCCGCCGAGTCGGCTCCGTGCGCCGTAGGGTCGGTGAGCGGATCGATGATCTTGAGCTGCTCAATGGTCGAGCCCGGCCACCCGTGGGTCACAATGAGCGGCAGCGCATCCTCACGCTCGGAGCGCACGTGGATGAAGTGGATGTCCACCCCGTCGATCTCGGTGATGAAGTGCGGCAGAGCGGCGAAGCGCTCTTCGAACTTGCGCCAGTCGTAATCCGTGGCCCAATACGCGGCCAGTGCCTGGATTGTCTCGAGCTGCACGCCTTGTGAGGCATCCGTCTCCCGGTCGGGCCAGCGCGTCGCCGCGATGCGTCGACGGAGGTCTGCCAGTTCGTCTTCCGGAATGCTGACGTTGAAGGGGCGAATCTCGGTGGCGGTCTGGGCGGTGCTGCTCATGACGACCCCACGTTGCGGAGTGACCTGAACGCGGCTCGCATCTCTTCAGCGAACAGCTGCGGCTCTTCCCACGCGGCGAAGTGGCCGCCCTTCTCGACCTCGTTGAAGTAGGTGAGGTTGGGATAGGCCTTCTCGGCCCAGCTGCGCGGGGTCCTCCAGATCTCGCCGGGGAACGTCGTGAAGCCGACCGGGAGCGAGATCTCCGGAGGAGCCTGGCCCCCTGCGAGTGCTTGAGCCAGGGCTTGTCCGTCCTCCCAGTAGGATCGGGCCGCCGAGGCGCCGGTGCCCGTCAGCCAGTACAGCGTGATGTTGTCGACGATGTGGTCCCGTGTGAGATTGCCCACGGCCTCGCCGTCGACGAAGGCGCGGGAGATCTTGTAGTAGCTGTCCGTGTCGTGGTCGAGCAGCCAGGCGGCCAGGGCGACGGGTGAATCCAGCAGGGCGTAGCTGATCGTCTGCGGCCGTGTGGCCATCTCCAAGAAGTAGCCGAAGCCGCTCTCCCTGAATGTGGCGAGCTGGTCGGCCGCCGCGCGTTCCTGCTCGGACTCCGCCGGCTGGGGGCCGGCCAGCACCGTCACAAGCAAGTTCATGTGGATGCCGAGCAGCCCCTCGGGTGCCTGCCGCCCCATCGCGTCGGTGACGGCGGCGCCCACGTCGCCGCCCTGGGCGACATAACGGGTGTAGCCGAGCCGGTTCATCAGCTCCGCCCAGGCCTGCGCGACGCGACCGGCGTTCCAGCCGACCTCCGTCGGCTCGCGGGAGAAGCCGTAGCCGGGCAGGGAAGGCAGCACGAGGTCGAATGCGTCCTCGGCGCGTCCGCCGTGCGCGGTCGGGTCGGTGAGCGGGCCGACCGTGTCGAGCAGTTCGATCACGGATCCCGGCCAGCCGTGGGTGATAATCAGCGGCAGCGCGTTCTCGTGCTCCGACTTGACGTGGATGAAGTGGATGTCCACTCCGTCGATCTCGGTCGTGAACTGAGGTAGGGCGTTCAGCCTTGCCTCGACCTTGCGCCAGTCGTACTCGGTCCCCCAGTAGGTGGCGAGCTCCTGAATCGTCGCCAACTGGACGCCCTGCGACCGGTCCTCGACGAGCTCCTTCGAGGGCAAGCGGGTCGCCTCGATCCGGCGGCGCAGGTCGTCGAGCTGCTTCTCCGGAATCTCGACGTGGAAGGGGCGAATCTCGGTGGGGGTTTCGACTCTGCTAGTCATGACGACCTCCGTTGCTGGTGGGGCGGCTTCGAGAAGGACAACGACAAGAAAATTGGGTTGATTCTGCACGAAAGTGACCCTGGAGATGTCTTAAGCTTGTCCCCCGCCAGCCGAAGCCCGTCTCCGAAACAGCCGCTTCGGTCTCGACTTCCCTATCTGGTCAGACGAATTCGCTCACACTACTGCTCCCCACAACGGATGAACAGCGGCGAAACCAGACGCGCCGAGCCCGACGTCGGGGTTGGACCACGCCGGCTATGTTCCACCTCGTACGCCGCTGATCGAGCATCAACTTCCCTTGCGGCCGGTATCCGCGCTCACATCACACTCCCAGAGGACCTCACTGAGAAGGAGGCAATGCGGGTAGCGAGGTTTGTCCAGAGTCTGGCGTTCTCGTCAGATCAACCAGCCATTACCGCCGGCGAGGCGTCGGTCGAGTAGTCCTGCACTACCAAGCTCGGGAATAGAGAGGCACGACGGTGGCGATACTGATCACTGCCAGCATCGTGCTAGTGGTCTTGATCATCCTGCTATTCGTCGGGTTCAAGTGGGCGAAGCCGCAGATCCTGCGGCTGAAGGTGTGGAACTGGTTGGAATCCGAGATGCGGAGCCCGGATGAGCCGGAGCCGCCCAACGCGCCATCAAACCCCTCGTGATCTTGGTAGCCTGCTGACGCTTCTCCGGAGTCACCCGCTCGAGGAGTGAGGGGAGTTCCGATAGCCACCCGCAGCGTGGGATGTTCACGCTGTACTGGCACGCCAGGTACAGCCTCAAATCGGTTTCCACAGATTGGCCTCCTGGAGGTTACGCCGCACGGCTGATCCGTCAGCCTGGTGAGCGCACAGATAACTGCGCTCAGATTGCCTAGGAGGCATGCATGCCAACAGCCACAGCACCGTCGAAGCGGCCCAGCGTTTCCTGGCTGATCGAGAGCCGGCCGCCGAGCCTGACCTGGGCACGACCGTCACCTCCGCAATGCAACCAGCCGCAGCTGGACCTGACTGATCAAGAACCCGTCTATGCGGAAGCGACAGCGGCCAAGGATCGGGGCGTCCGGATGAGTGCGGTCAAGGCGCGCTGGGCGGCACGACCGCGACCTGGGTTACCTGAGGCCCAGGAGTGGAGCGCCAAGCTGGCGTTAGCGATCACTCAGGCGCTGACAGGTCAGCGCCCGGCTGCCCAGCTCAACCGCTGGGTGGTCGAAGAGGTGCTCGCGGCGATCAGCATCAGCCAGCGCCGCAGTCTCTCGCTGCACGGGCGGACCGCCGTGCCCACCGCATTGCGCTCGCTCCGCGTCCAGCACCCTGATCCGGAGGTGGCCGAGGTGTCGGCGCACGTGGCGATCGGTAAGCGATCGGCTGCTATGGCATTTCGATTGGAAGCTCTGGGGGACCGCTGGCTGTGCACTGCCCTGGAGCTCGGCACACGTCCGGGTCGCGTGGCGGGCTCCGGCTAGGCCACGACCGAAGACTGGATTGAGTAATGCGCCGCGTGGTACATGTGGCGGCCGAACTCGACGAACTGACCAACATCGTCGTATGTGAGCCGGTCCACGGTCAGGCAGGCCGCCGGCGTCTCCTCATCCAGCAGATTCGCCTCCTCGTCGGTCATCAGCCGGGCCGAGATCTGCTGATGGGCGATCTTGAGGTTGACGCCGAGAGCTCGCAGGCAGGCGTAGAGGCCCTTACTCTGCAGGTCAGCCTCGGTGATCTCGAAACGAGTCGGCAGGTAATTGGTGAGGATCGCGAGCGGCACGTCATCGGCCAGCCGCAGCCTTCTGATTTTGATGAATTCCGTATCGGAAACGGCCGGGGTGTCGATGGCATCGCGAATGTCCTGCTCGAGCGTGCCGATGGAGAATTCGAGCATCCGCGTGCTAGGAACCTTGCCGGCCTTGGCTATGTCCTCGTGGAGGCTGCTGAGCGCCTCGTTCCGCCGGAACTGGGACCGCACGACTTGGGTGCCGACGCCTCGCTTGCGTACCAGCAAGCCCTTCCTGACCAGCTCTTGAATGGCCTGACGAGCAGTCGGCCGTGAGAGACCCAACCGGCTGGTGAGAGACAGCTCGTTCTCGAGACGATCACCCGGGGCGAGGGCACCGGTGTTGATCGCGTGTTCGATCGACTGCGCCAGCTGGTGGTACAGGGGGACAGGGGAGTTGCGCTCGAGGGTGATGTCGAGTTCGCGCACGGACGGCGCTTCTGTCATGGACGAAGCATAGAGGCCCCGACGGGGGTTCTATAGAGATCAGCGGGATTTTGTCAGAACAAATTCACTGATCGAGCGTTACCCATTGTCGATTCCGCGCCGACTCGGCCATAGCCTCAAGGATTTCGGCGGCGTAGAGCGCATCGTCGACGGTCGCCCCAGCCCACGATGCCGACCCGTAGGGCGGGCGTCTCTTCGCCGGTGTCGTCGTTCACCCCGAGTACCTTTCGTCACGATCATGCAGGGTCATCGAAGCACAACCCGAATGCTCGGGACGGTCAGGGGGAGAACAGCAACAGCAGCCCGGCGCAGGTATACCCGATCATCACCAGCAGCAGTGGCAATTGACCACGGACAGCGCGATCCGGCGGCAGTAACGCAACCGCCTTCTCGTGCGCGCAGACGATGCCGAGCACGTGCCCTCCGACAATGGCGCAGAGCTGAACCAGGGCAATCGCGGTGGGATGGTTGAAGATCGCAGAGTTCACACCCATCTCGGCCGATCCGAAGACATTCCACCCGCGGCCGAGCGGATCGGAGAAGTTGATCGCCGTCCGCTGTCCTTCAACGATGAGCAGCGTCGCATAGTGAGCCACCACGTAACCCAGGACGATGGGTAGCAGGGAGCCCACCATTAGCCGCGGATACTCTGTCGCCGGCCGGTTCCCGTAGCGACCCATCCAAGCGGCTCCGAGGCTGAAACTGACAAAGACGATGCTGATCATGATCAGCAGGCCGCCCGTGCCCCACACGAGTGTGGGCACATTGGAATTCTGCACAGCGATGATCCACCAGCTGGTGTTCGTGAAGCTGTCGAATGCTGTGCTGCCGAGCAGCGCCGCAACCACCGCGGTGGCTCCCGGCGGTGCATGCCAGGCGGTGAGGCCGGCCAACGGGTTGACCAGTCTCAGCTGATCACCAACCCGCCGCCATATCGACATCTGGGCGAGCGTGCTCGCGTACGCCTCGAAGGGGTCCGCCGCCCCGATCCAGCGTTGCCCGAACACGATCGCGCCCAGCACCAAGGTCACCAACCACACCAGTGCCCACAGCCGCAGCACCGCGAGTGTGGTCCGGTCCGGCTGCACCAGCTCGAGCCAACCGAATCCGAACAGGCCGGCTGCGGCCGGCCACACTCCAACCCGGCTCGGCAGGGTGACAAGACCCTGTTCCGGGTCGACCCGAGCCAAGGCACAGAGCCCACGATGGATCGACCGCAGCGGATTGGTTGCTCGCCAGAACTGACCGAGCAGCAGCGAGATCGGAACTAGGCCGACCCACATCCACACGTAGACGAAGCCGAAGATCGGATTGGTGAGAAGGTCCTGGCCCGCCATCATCGCCAGCCCCGCCCAGGCGTAGGTCGCAAGGACCAGCGCCCGGGCGATCAGCCGGACGATCGGATGATCGACGACTGCGGTCAGCCCTGGCAACGGCCGTCCGCCGACCCGTTCAAAACGCGGCTGGCGCCACGCGAAGATCAAGATCGCAAAGGAGATGACCAGGGCGAGGACGGCACCGATCACTACGAAAGAGAACGGCAGCGGCAGGTCGCGCCGTGACGCAATCCCGTGCAGTGGTATGAGCATGAAGCGACTAAGCGGAGCTAGCGCGCGTTCAAGATCACGATGATCTTCTCGAGATGGTGAGACTCCACCTCAAAGCTTCCCGGACTGTCGATGGTGAACGATCCCTTGACCGGTCTGCCGGCCTGCACGGGCAGCTCATAGCCCTCCCCACCAATGTGAGCGTGGATCTCATCATCGGTATCGCTCGTCACGTTCAAGATCACCTTCTGACCCACCCGTACGTTGATCTTCTTGCCGTTCGGGACCGTCTTGCCCCCTGCGATGGCGATGTTGATGGTCAGTGCGTAGTCAGCGCTGAGCGAGGGAGACTCGACAGGACTGGGCGCTGCTGATGTGGCAGCTGAGGACGGTTCAGTGGGGCTGCCGACCGCCGTGGACGGACTCGCCGTCGCCTGTGGCTCGGCGCCGCTCGTACATCCGGTCAGCAGCAGGCCCAAGATGACGGCGCCGCAGATCAGTGCACCCTTCGGTTTACCGGCCCATACGCTCATCGGTTTGACGACCTTTCTCCCTGCGTTTGACCCCACCGAGTTCGGGAGTGCGGTGCTGACGGGGCAACGATTCCACTAGTCCTGTACGAAGCTGCCTGCGGCCGGGTTCCCGGCCGCCTAAAAGGGTCGATGTTATTGGTCAGCGGTGGGAGTTCTCGACGGTAGTACCGTGATGGCTCCAGGGATTCGAACGAGCAGGGAGGACTCCCAATGCCACAGCGGCTCACACCTCTTGAGGTGTCGTTGCTGGCCCTGGACACCGCGCACACCCCAGGCCATGTGGGTACCGTCGACATTTTCAACTCCGGTCCTGACGGCTTTGACTTCGAGGGGCTGATCGCTCTGATCCGCGAGCGGATCGCCTTCGTCCCGCGATACCGGCAACGGGTTCGGGGGATTCCCGCGCGGCTCGCCGGACCGGTGTGGGTCGACGACGAGAACTTCGACCTCACCTTCCACGTGCGACGCTCGGCGCTGCCGCGGCCCGGCACGCTGGGCCAACTCCGAGAGTTTGTCGGTCGGGTGCTGGCTCGACGACTCGACCGGTCGCGGCCACTGTGGGAGATGTATCTGGTCGAAGGTCTGGAGGACGACGGGTTCGCGCTGGTGGCCAAGTCGCATTTGTGTCTTGTCGACGGAATCGACACCGTGGAGATCGGTCAGGTGCTGCTCGACACGACAGCACGCCCCCACGCTATCCCCGGCGCCGGAGCCGATGAGGACTCCTGGCACCCATTGCCCGAGCCCTCCTCAGTGGAGCTGCTCGCCGGGGCGCTTTTGGAGAGCGTGCAAGATCCTGCAATGGCGATCGAGAACGTGCGTGGCGCGCTGACCAGCGCGCTCGGCGTCGCCGTGGCTGTCGGTGAAGCCGTGGGAGGTATCGGTGGAGCGTTAGGCGAGCTGGCCTCAGACGCGCTGCGTGGACAGCGCCCGTCTGCGGATTCTCCGCTGACCGGGCTGGTGTCCGAGCAGCGCCGCTTCGCCACGATATCCGCCCCCCTCACCGATCTCAGGGCAGTCCGCAAGGAGCATCGCCACACGATCAACGACGTGGTATTGGCCATGATCTCTGGAGGACTGCGCTCGTGGTTGCTGACACGTGGCGAATCGATCAGCTCAGGAAGCTCATTGACCGCGCTGGTGCCGATGAGCGTCACCGAGGACGACGGCGAGCCAACCTCCCTAGGCAGTCAGGTTGCGCCACACCTGCAGCGCTTGCCGATCGGGGAGCCCAACCCGCTGATGCGTCTGCACCAAGTGGCCTATGACACCCAAGCTCATAAGGATTCCGGCCGAGCGGTGGGCGCCCGCTCACTCGCCGACATCGCCGGCTTCGCGCCGACCACGCTGCATGCGCTTGGCGTACGCACCTCAACTGACGTGGTGCGCAAACAGCACGACTTGGTGATCACCAACGTCCCAGGGCCCCAGGTACCGCTGTTCGCTGCCGGTACCCGTCTAGTGGCGAGCTACCCGGTCCTTCCTTTGTCAGCGGGCCACCTGCTTGCCATTGGAGTGACCTCTTATGACGGTGAGGTCTTCTTCGGACTCACCGCCGACCGGGACGCCATTAGCGACCTCGACGTACTTGCGCAATGCCTGCTCGATGCGCTTGATGAACTGCTTGACACAACCGTTCGCGCGACAAACGTGCGCCAGCCCACGCGCAAAGCTCCTGCAGCGGCGCAGCGTGCGGCCGCGAAGAAAGCAGCAGCGCGGCAGGAAGCGGCGCGTCAAGCCGCCGGGCAGAAACGTGCCGCCGTACGGAAGGCAGCCGCAAAGAAGCCCCCCGCGCACGAGCCGCCGACCGACCAACCCTCGCAGCCTGGGGCCTCCCGGGCAGCGGCCACGTCTGAGGATGCCCCGAAGAGTAAGGGCTCGGCAAGGTCCTCTGCACCGCGGCAGCGCACTAAACGTTGATGCCTCAGATGGTCTTTGTTCCGATGACTTGGGACGAGGCGGTCGCGCTGCGATCCGGTGCCGCTGCGGATGGCTATCAGGGGTGCGCTGCGACGCCGAGCCTGGTTGTCTCGATGGAAGCCGACACCCTCATCGAGGAGGCCGAGTACGCCGCCCTCGGCTACGCTGGCGCGCTGGCTCTAGTGCTGAAGCCAACTTCGCTGCGCCTGGTAGCAGCTGCGGAGGTGCAGGCAGACCAGCTCACTGATCTGGGCGGGCCGCTGGGCGAAGTCCAGCTCCGAGGTCTGACTTGGCATCAGGTGCGGGCGCTCTTCGCCGACGAACCGGCTGCCATGGAGGCGACGAGGCTGGCAAGGGAGGTGGCTGCGGGGCAGAGCTTGGCAGCTGCTCTCGCCGCACCTGAGGTCGGAGCAGTGCTCGATGAGTACGACCTGTTGTGGTTCGCTCCTGACGAGCTCGACCAGCTCGCGCGCTGAATCAGCTGGGGCCGCGCCAGGCATAAGAGGGAAGTGTCGGTGGGATCAGGCAGACTAGGAACATGCCTCGCTCAATCTGGAAGGGCGCAATCTCCTTCGGGCTGGTCACGATTCCTGTGAAGCTCTTCTCGGCGACCGAGGAGAAGGACATCAGTTTTCGGCAGGTCCACCCAGAAGATGGCGGCCGGATCAAGTACAAGCGCGTCTGTGAGAAATGTGGAAAGGAGATCCCCTACACCGAGATTGCCAAAGGCTACGAGATGCCGGACGGCCGCATGGTGATCTTGGAGGCGGATGACTTCGATTCGCTCCCGCTGGCGACTACCAAGGCGGTCGAAGTCGTCCAGTTCGTGGCTGAGGAAGATGTCGATCCCACCTACTTCAACAAGACGTACTTCCTCCAGGCGGACGGTCCGGGCGTCAAACCATATGTGCTGCTGCGCGATGCCTTGATCAAGAGCGGCCAGAGCGCCGTGGTCAAGGTCGCCCTGCGGTCCCGTGAAGCGTTGGCCCTGATCCGTCCCAAGGATGGCGTCCTGCTGATGCACACCATGCTGTGGCCAGACGAGCTCCGTGACGGTTCCTTCGCTGCACCGCCGCAGGACGTCACAGTGTCGGACGCGGAGGTCACGATGGCCCAGTCCTTCATTGACGCGCTGGCGGGCGACTTCCAACCGGAGGACTTTACCGACTCCTATCGGGAGGCGCTCGAAGCCTTGGTGCAGAGCAAGGCTGAAGGCGTGCCGCTGGCCGAGGAGCCTGAAGCGCCCAAGGAGGCTGAGGTCGTCGACCTGGTGGCCGCGCTGCGCGCATCGGTTGAGGCTGCGAAGAAGCGGCGGGAAGAGACGGAGAGCGCCAAGGCCATGTGAGGTCGGCCTTCGAAGCGAGCAAATGAGCACAGGTAGCGTGGCTTTGTGGATGCCATGGCACATGTGCCGGTCCCGGTCAACGAAACAGTGCTTGGATACGGTCCCGGTTCGAGGGAGCGGGCAGGTATCGAGTTAGCGCTCGACCGGATGGCGGGCGAGGATCCTGTCGAGCTGACCGCAACCATTGACGGCGTAAGCAAGCCGGCCTCGGGCGATCCCTTCGATGTCACGATGCCGTCCGACCATTCCCATGTCCTCGGTCACGCGGCCAACGCGACCCGAGCTGATGCCACCGAAGCCATTGATGCCGCGCTGGCGGCCGCCCCCGGATGGGCAGATCTGGGTTTCGAGCAGCGTGCAACGGTTTTCCTACGCGCTGCTGACCTGCTCGCCGGGCCCTGGCGGGACACTCTGAACGCCTCCACAATGCTCGGTCAGGGAAAGACGGTGCAGCAGGCCGAAATCGACGCGGCCTGCGAGCTGATCGACTTCTGGCGGTTCAATGTGGCTTTCGCTCGTCGGATTGTCGAAGATCAACCGATCTCATCGCCCGGAGTCTGGAACAGGGCTGACTATCGCCCGCTCGAGGGCTTCGTGTATGCCATTACCCCCTTCAACTTCACCTCGATAGCGGGCAATCTGCCGACCGCGCCGGCCTTGCTGGGGAACGTGGTGATCTGGAAGCCCAGCCCGACTCAGCAGCTCGCCGCTCATTTCATCATGCGGCTTTTGGAGGCAGCCGGCCTACCGCCCGGCGTGATCAACATGTTGCCCGGTGATGGCATCGAGGTCTCCGATGTCGCACTGGTCCACCCCGATTTCGCCGGCATCCATTTCACTGGCTCGACCAAGACCTTTCAGCACCTGTGGCAGAGTGTCGGAGCCAACATCAGCCGCTATCGGACCTATCCACGGCTGGTAGGGGAGACCGGTGGCAAGGACTTCGTAGTCGCCCATGCCAGCGCTGATCCAGATGTGCTGCGGACGGCGCTCGTTCGAGGGGCGTTCGAGTATTCAGGGCAGAAATGCTCCGCCGCGTCTCGGGCGTACATCGCTCGCAGTGTCTGGGATCGGATGGGCGACGAGCTGATCGACGCCACTGAGACTCTCAAGGTCGGCGACGTACGCGATCTGTCCAACTTCACCTCGGCGGTGATTGATCAACGTGCCTTCAGCAAGCACGTCCAGGCCCTCGAACGGGCTCGGGATTCCGCAGACGCCAAGATCATCGCCGGTGGGGAGACCGATGATCAGGAAGGCTGGTACGTGAGGCCGACCTTGATCATCTCCGACAATCCGAGGAACGACATCTTCATCACCGAGTACTTTGGCCCAATTCTGGGCATCCACGTGTTCGACGACGCAGAGTTTGAGGTCATTCTCGATGAAGTTGATCGGGCTGCTCCGTACGCCCTTACCGGTGCAGTGATTGCCGACGATCGCGCTGTACTCGAGCTGGCCAGCCATCGGCTTCGACACGCGGCTGGAAACTTCTACTTGAATGACAAGCCGACCGGCGCTGTCGTCGGCCAGCAGCCGTTTGGTGGCTCCCGGGCCTCAGGTACCAACGACAAGGCCGGCTCGATCTGGAACCTGATCCGCTGGACAAGTCCGCGCTCGATCAAGGAAACCTTCGTTCCACCGACTGATCACGTATATCCCTATATGACCTGAGCGGCGCGCGATTCCCGACGCTCGCAGCTCTACCAGCCGTCTTGCATGTGGCAAAGGCCAACGGGGGTCATAAGCGTCAGGCCTTACAAATCAAGCCTCTTCGCTCTCACGCGCAGATGATCTGCGCGCCAGCCACCTGTCGCCCACCTCTTGCTGAGTCCGGTAGCCCGCCATGACTGCGGGTGCCGCGGCCTCCTCGAGCCTTCTTCCCAGCAGCGGGATCGCGACCTTCAATTCGCCGGTGACATCGACGACGCTTCCTCGACCTCCCGGCGAGACCTCCACCTTGCCCCTGAAATTAACTGGCTGCCCGAGCACGGTCATGGTCACAGCCCCGCTCCGCGAGCCGTTTGAGGCCGGGTCGCCCCAGCCAACTTCGTCGTTGACGGTCAGCTGAGGTCCGGTGAATCTCGCCGCCGAATCGGGCGCCGGCAAGGTCCGTGAAGTCCTGGTGGTCGAGCCTTCCACCGACACGTGGTAGCTCAGTGATTCACTGGCGACGCAGACCTCTTCGAGGTACGCCTGGTCCGTCATCATGGCGTACACCTCAGCGGGTGCAGCGGCAAAGTCGAGGTGGCTCGAGATGTCCATGGCGCTCATGATGTCACCACTGTGGCGATCGTCGTGGGCTGCTCGGGCGGGCTAAGCACACGTGTCCGCGGGCTGGGCGGTCGGGCTAATGTCGGAGGTAGCCGCACACCGGGGTGCGGCGGCGATGATCGGACGGTAGACGTGACTACTTTCGAGGTCGAGCTCGAACAGGAGAAGACCGAGAAGATCGCTCAGGTAGCCGCTCGCGGGGCGAAGATCGCGGCCGAGCTGGGTCAGGATCCGGACGCTGTCCAGATCTTCCTCAGTCACTATTTCCGGCATGTCGATGCACTCGACGTCGACGAGCGCAGCGTCGACGACCTGCTGGGCCTGGTCGAAAGTCACTACCGAGCAGCGATGCACCGGCCCGCCGCTCGCGCAGTCATCACCATCCGGACTCCGAGCCAGACCGATGACGGCTGGACCGCCGGCGGTGCGACGGTGGTCCAGATCGTGACCGACGACCGGCCCTTCCTCGTGGACTCGGTCACCATGGAGGTGTTGCGCCAGGGATGGAGCATCCGCGAGGTGTTCCATCCACAGTTCCTGGTTCGGCGTGATGTCGAGGGCAACTTGCGTGGCATTGTCAGCGTCAGCGAGGCCGACCGCGATCCAAGCGTCATTCCCGAGTCTTGGATGCATCTGGAGATCCTTCCTCCCTCCCGCCCTGACCGTCGCGACTTGCTGGTCTCCGATCTGGAACATGGACTGCTCGAGGTCCTGCGGTTGGTCGAGGATGCGGTCCAGGACTGGCAGAAAATGATCACCAGGTCCGAAGAGACCATCGAGATGCTGAAGGACCCCGAATTCATCGCCGGCCGTGCCGAGCAGGCAGCCCTGGCCTGCGAGTTGCTGAGCTGGTTGAACGCCAATCACTTCACGTTCCTCGGCTACCGCGAATACGACGTGCTGAGTGACCAGTCAGGCATCCACTTCAAGGTTCGTTCAGCGACAGGTCTCGGCATCTTGCGCGCAGATCAGGACTCGCCAGGCACCTTCCATGCGATCCCGCTGCCCAGCGTCGAACCTGAATTGATGATCATTACCAAGGACAACCAGAAATCTCGAATACACCGGCCGGCCTACCTCGACTACATCGCCTTTCGCATCTTCGACAACAAGCAACGGGTCATCGGTGAGCGGCGGTTCCTCGGATTGTTCTCGTCTTCGGCGTACTCCGAAAGCGTGGTCCGGGTACCGGTACTGCGGCAGAAGGTCGCTGCAGTGATCCAGCGCTCCGGCTACAGCGAGTCCAGCCATGGCGGCAAGGCGATCATGGACGTGCTGGAAAACTATCCACGCGATGAGCTGTTCCAGACCCCGGTGCCCGAACTGGCCGCGATCGTCGAGAAGGTCGCCCATCTCAAGGAGCACCGTCAGGTCCGAATGTTCGTCCGGCGTGATCCGTACGGCCGCTATCTCTCCTGCCTCGTCTATCTCCCGCGGGACCGCTACACCACCTCGGTGCGCAGGCGAATGGAGGAGATCCTGCTGGGTGCTCTCGGCGGAGTTTCCATCGAGTACACGGCGCGCGTCACCGAGTCCGTGCTCGCCCGGCTCCACTTCGTGGTCCGGATGCCGATTGGTGAGGCATTGGGTGAGGTGGATGTGCGCTCCCTCGAGCGCGAGCTGACGCTGGCGACCCGCTCCTGGGACGACGAGTTCGCCGACGTCCTGGTTGGCCTGGACGATGCAGATCGCCTTGCAACCTTGGCCGGTGGGCTGCCAGAGGGCTACAAGGAGGACTACACCCCACAGCAGGCGGTCAAAGACCTGAGCGCAGTGCTCGCCCTTGAAGACAACCACGACATGTCGATGGCGATGTACGTCCCGGATCGCGCTGACGACGAGGCGGATCTGCGGCTGAAGATCTTCCGACGCGAGGCGTCCCTCTCACTCTCGAGGATCTTGCCGCACCTCTCCCTGCTCGGCATCGACGTCATTGACGAGCGGCCGTACGAGCTGGCAATAGGCAAGGATCATCGGGCCTTCATCTACGACTTCGGTGTGCGGGTGCCAGGTGGTGCCGATGCCGTTCGTGCCCGCTGGACACTCCAGGCACGGCAGCGGTTCATGGAGGCTTTCTCGGCCTCCTATGTCGGCGACAGTGAGCCTGATGGATTCAACGCGCTGGTGATGGGAGCCGATCTCGACTGGCGCGACGTGACGGTGCTGCGGGCCGTCGGCCGCTACCTCCGGCAGGTAGGCATCACCTATAGCCAGAGCTATTTCGCCCAGGCACTGAGCAGCAACGTGGACATTACCCGGCAGCTCATCCAGCTTTTCCGGATTCGTTTCGATCCAAAGTACGGTCTCGACATCAAGGCTCGGGCGGGGGCGACGAACGAGCTCGTCGCCAAGATCAAGAAGGCGCTCAACGACGTGGCCAGCCTTGATCACGATCGAATCTTGAGGTCGTTCCTGGCGGTGATCCAAGGAGTGATTCGAACCAACTTCTACGTCGCCGGGCGGCGCGCGATCGCCCTGAAGCTCCTGCCGCGCGAGATCCCGGAGCTGCCAGAGCCTCGTCCGGAGTTCGAGATCTTCGTCTACTCGCCGCGGATGGAGGGCGTGCATCTGCGTTTCGGCCGAGTGGCGCGCGGCGGGCTGCGTTGGTCCGACCGTGCGGAGGACTTCCGGACCGAGGTCCTTGGCTTAGTCAAAGCCCAGATGGTGAAGAACACCGTGATCGTCCCCGTCGGGGCCAAGGGCGGCTTCTATTGCAAGAGGCTGCCGGACCCGAAGGATCGCGAAGCGTGGATGGCTGAGGGTCTTGCGTGCTACCAGCTCTTCATGTCCAGCCTGCTTGATGTCACTGACAACATCGTGGACGGCGCGGTGGTGCCGCCGGCCGATGTCGTTCGGTACGACGGTGATGATCCCTACCTGGTCGTTGCGGCGGACAAAGGGACCGCCACTTTCTCTGACGCAGCCAACAAGATCTCTGTCGATTCGAGATTTTGGCTTGGCGACGCGTTCGCCTCTGGCGGCTCGGCCGGATATGACCACAAGGCCATGGGCATTACGGCCCGTGGGGTGTGGGAGTCCGTACGCCGGCACTTCCGCGAGATGGGGGTAGATCCCCGGCGCACTGACTTCACCTGCGTCGGCATCGGCGACATGAGCGGTGACGTCTTCGGCAATGGGATGCTGCTCAGCAACCACCTCAAGCTCGTTGCGGCATTCGACCATCGACACATCTTCATCGATCCTCAGCCGGACACCGTGCGCAGCTGGCAGGAGCGTGCGCGGCTGTTCGCGCTGCCACGCTCGAGTTGGGCCGATTACGACACCGGCCTGATATCTGAGGGTGGTGGGGTGTTTCCGCGCACCCTGAAGTCCATCGTGATCACCGATCAAATGCGGAACGCTCTTGGTATCGACAAGTCGGTTCAGGCGCTGACGCCTGCCGAGTTGATCAAGGCATGCCTCAGGGCACCTGTTGACCTGCTGTGGAATGGCGGCATCGGAACCTATGTCAAGGCAGTGACGGAAGCCAACGACGAGGTGGGTGACAAGACCAATGATGAGCTCCGCGTCGACGGCTGCGAGTTGCGTGCGAAGTGCGTGGCCGAGGGCGGGAATCTTGGCCTCACCCAGCTAGGCCGGGTCGAGTACGCCGAAAGGGGCGGCCGCATCAACACCGACTTCATCGACAACTCTGCGGGGGTCGACACGTCCGATCATGAGGTCAACATCAAGATCCTGCTGACCGGGGAGGTGGCCGCCGGTCGGCTCTCGCAGGAGGACCGTGACGCGTTGTTGGCCTCGATGACCGACGAGGTTGCCGAGCTAGTGCTGGCCGACAACTACGGCCAAAACCTTGCCTTGGCCAACGCCGTCTACCAGTCGGCATCGATGGCCGGCGTCCACGAGGACTGGATGGAACGGTTGGAGAGCCGGGGGCTGCTCGATCGGGAGCTTGAGTTCTTGCCATCCACGGAGGCGATGGAGATCCGGCGCAGTAACCACAAAGGACTGACCTCGCCAGAGCTTGCGACGTTGCTCGCGTACACCAAGATCGTTCTCGAGGACGAGATGTTGGCCTCGGATCTGCCTGATGACCCCTACCTGGACGGCCTGTTGATCAACTATTTCCCGAGCGCGCTACGGGAGCGCTACGCCGACCAGATGCGAAAGCACCGGCTGTATCGGGAAATCATCGCCACGGTGGTGGTCAACCAATTCGTGAATGAATCGGGCATCACCTGTTTCCACCGACTGTCGAATGAGACTGGGGCCCGAGCGCCAGATGTCATCCGGGCGCAGATCGCCGCTCGCGCGATCTTTGGCGCCGCTGATCTCGACAAGGCCATTGCTGCACTTGATCACCAGATCAACGCAGAGATGCAGACCACGCTACGGATGGCAGTACGCACCCTGGTGGAGCGGGCCACTCGCTGGCTGATCAACAACCGGCGTCACCCGATCGACATTGGCGCCGCAGTTGCGCAGTTCTCTGATGAAGCGCAGGCGGTTCGGCAGGCGCTGCCCAACATCTTGACCGGGCGCGACAAGGAGGCGCTTGAGCAGCGGCTCAAGAGCTATCAGGCTGCGGGTGTACCGGATGAGCTGGCCGCCGCAATCGCAGCGCTGCCTCCTGCGTACTCGGCGCTGACCATCGTGCAGACCGCGTCGCAGTCTGATGTTGATGTACTGAAGGTGGCCGAGTTGCATTTCACGCTCGGTCAGCGACTCGGTCTCGACCGGATGCTTGCACGGATCATCGAGCTACCGCGCGATGACCGGTGGCAGATCATGGCTCGAGCCGGCCTGCGTGACGACCTGCATGCGGTGCACGCCCGACTGACGGCAGAGGTACTCAACACGGACCAGGCCGCGACCAAGAGCCCTCGCGATGTCGTGATTGCCTGGGAGAAGTCCAACGCTGCCGTACCCGAGTCCGTGAAGACGCTTCGCTCCATCACAAGCACCCGCGCCGACCTCGCGCGGATGTCTGTCGGCCTCCGGGTTGTGCGCCGGCTGCTTTCCAGATAGGCGGGTCGCGAGTGGAACGGGCGCAGGTCCCGGTTCCTTCAGTGAGCAGGGAGAGAGTCGCTCTGCTCTACTTTTGGGGCGACATTTGCGGTCGCGGCCTTCTCGCTGGGTATGCAGTTTGTCCAGGATGGGCTCGGCGTTGGCACGATCCCAGTACCCTTCAGGGCGGTATCCGTACTTCTTTCTTGATCTCGGAGAAACCACCCGGGGTGGGGTGCCGTACTGCATAACGATCTTGATCTTGCTGCCTGTCGTGTCCGGCCACTGGACCTTGCCAGAAATCCTGACGCATTAGCTGCCTGGATCGAACTTTTGTTCTATTTTTGTCGGTGGTTTCCGTATCGTCTGTGGCATGTTCAGCACTCCGGGACCTCGAGGCGGAGACGTCATCAGGCGACCCTTTGGTGAGACGTCTGGATGAGATCTTGGAGGAGTTCGCCACCGCCGTGGGGGATGGCAGCGCGATCAGCGACGGGGTTCGGATTGATCGGATCGCCCGGTTGGAGAAGCTACGGGCTGTCACCGCCGCACTGCAGGCGGCGGAGTCGGTGCGGTTCGCCCAATCCCAAGTCGCCGAACAACTTGCTGCTGATGTGCACCCGACCGCGATTGGCCGTGGCATCGCCGAACAAATCGGTCTGGCTCAACACCGGCCGCGCATTGTGGTTCGAACTGCCCGACACCTACGCTCAACTCAGTAGTGGGGAGTTGAGTGAGCGGGTCGCCGAAACCATCGTGTCTGAAACCCGGCACCTCAACGCGGAGAAGCGCGGTGAGGTGGATCAGCAACTCAAAGCGGTTGGGGTCAGCAAGCTGGGGTTCAAGGCGGCAACCTTATGTGTCCGCAAGATCACCTATGAGGCTGATCGGCGGGGTTATGTGCAGCGGGGCCGCACCGAACGCAAACACCGCCGGGTTGGGATGCGGCCAGCACCCGACACCATGGCAGTGCTCACCGGCTACCTGCCGGTGGAACAAGGGGTCGCCTGCTACGCCGCACTCCAACAACACGCCGCGGCACTTCGACGGCTGGTTAGGCCAACTCATCCGACTCCGCGACCAAACCTGCACGGACCCCTACTGCGACGCACCCATCCGACACCTCGATCACATCATCCGTCACAGCGACGACGGCCCCACCACATTGGAAAACGCCCGCGGCACATGCGAGCGCGGCAACTATGTACGGGAGATGCCCGGGCTGGCACATCAGCCTCATCGATTGCGGCTTCCACAGCGGGCCGCACACCACATCACCACACCCACAGGACACCACTACGTCCGCCGCGCCCCGACCCACCCTGAGCCGGAGCCTAATTGTTGTCACGTCGCTATCTCGAGATCTCTGCCACACGCACGGCCTCTTGATAGGCAGTAGATCGGTTAGCAGGTTTTGTCAGGGGACAGCGAGGTGCTCCACGGCGTCTATCCGCAAGATCAGGAGTGCGCGCGCCCACAGTGGGCGCGGCTCCACAGGGTATACAGGTGCTATGGAACCGGGCCCGGATTTCGTCGCCTTGTTGCGCC
>DATLPF010000116.1:0-33874 GCA_035535875.1 Propionibacteriaceae bacterium | reverse complement strand
GTTCGAGTCGGCGCCAGCCATCGCCGGGAACAGCCCGTATGGGCACGGCCGGGCAGCCACCCGCCCGCTGCCCTTCTTGGTGAAGTCGCCGTCTGGCGCGCCGCCGTCGGTATCGATCCCCAAGACCGCCGACCCACCGGAGCAGGACAACGGCAGACCATGGCCGCCCTTTGGCAACAGAACCTCGACCGAGCCGTTGCCCTATGCAGCCGCGGCCTAGGCGCCGATGTAGAGAAACGCCAGGTCGGTGGAACCCCTCAAGATCACCAGCTCCAAGATCGACATCGCAGGCCTCCAACAAACACTGTTCGTCGGGGTTCCCCCCGCGGGCCCCGCAGGTAAGCGCCAGTGTCAGCTCAAAAGACTTGCATGATCTTCAGGATGCCCACCTCGTTCGACGTGCCCGCCAGATCCGTCCGCGAAAATGGCCGCTGACGGTCCCTCAAACGGGACGAGCGGCGAGCCTCGACGCAACATGCCGAGAGATCAAACCACTCCTTTCCGTGACTACAACCACGCCACAGCACGGTCGGTATCGGGCCGACGTCTTTCCTCGACGCTGGGAAGCCGCTCGTGGATCACGCCGGCATCGACGAGTCCTGCCTCCAGCAGGGCTGCAACGAAGTTGCGATCCTTCTCCCTGAACGCACAGAGCTTGGCAACACAGAGATCTTCCTTGTCCAGACACCAACCGGTGAACTGCGGCTGTCCAGCCGGCGCTGCCGTGTTGGCGTTCTGCACTTTCACCAACCGATCGCGCCACCCATCCGGGAGCATCGACGTTTCCAGATCGACACCATCGATGCTGAAACCGTGTAGCTGCTCGAATGTGGAGAACTCGCCCGCGACGCCCTCGATCAGGTCAGCAAGGTGCGCCGTCTCGTCGTTGCTATTGGCGATCGGCAGGATGTCGACCTCGACAGAAATGGTGGCGTCAGCAGGAAGCTCATCCTCGCCGAAGCTTCCGAGGATCGCCTGCGAGCCGACCACGATCACCTCCGGTCGCTCGATGATCTGACAAGCCGTCCGGATGGCGTGTTCCAACTGGTCGCGACGCATCAACTGGCCATCTGGAGCACGTCCATACGCTCGTCCTGCGAGAGCAGCCCGCCCATCGGCGAAACCTCGCGCATCTCGATCGAGTCCCGGTCCAACCCTGTCAAGACGCGGCGGAGCCCTTGCACATCGCCGCGATCGATCAGCGTCATCCACCGGTCGAGATTGCGCCCGTGCGGCTCGCCGCTGACGCCGTTGCGGAGCCGCTCCAAGTTGCGCTCGATGGTCGGCCGCCACTGCTCCAGGCTCGTTCGCGTTAGGTGTGTTGAGAGCTGGCGGTGGAGTCGCCACGACCGTCGTTCGGAGTGGGTCAGCTCGGGCACGACGGGACGTCGGACCACCTCAAGTCGATAACCGATGCACGACAGGAGCCGATCGAGTTGCTCATCGCTCAACTCGACCTTCCCGGATAGGAACTGGCTGATGCTGGGCTGGTGCACACCGCTGACACGGGACAACTCGGACTGAGTGGTGCTCGTTTCGAGCATCACCTCGCGGAGCAGATCACCTCGGCTGGACATGACTCGACTATAGCACTCTATGCTATAGAGATCGCTCAGCCAGGAAGCCCCGGTTCGCTAAGTTCCGAGGTGGCGCGTTGGCAACAGATTTGCAACACCAGAACCGAAAACGGCCCCACTCGGCTAGCAACGACCAACCACTCAAAGTGGGTCTGACCTGCAGTCGTCTTCTGGCTCTCCGGAGGCGGGAGCGCGAGTTCGAATCTTGCCTGGGGGCGCCAGTCGCGCAGATGGCCAGGGAACTCATTGCCGTCACCCTCGACATTCGACTGCGCGAGGTTGCTGTCGACCTTTCCTGCGGCGCGATGGATGGCATAGATGTTGCGGCGGCGTAGTTGCAGCGCTGCACCACTGGGCCCTGAATCTGCATCACCAGCGGTGAAGAAGGCGCCGCTGATGGGCACTTGGGTCGCGTTCGTGATGCAAATCCAGGGAGCAGCCTTTGGTAGGTTCGCAGCGTTCCGTCCTCGACCAAGGTCCTCCCAAGTCCGATGCGCCCTCCCCTGCCAGCCGAATGTCTGGGTCCTGAATGAGCCGACTCGCTGCCTGGTATGACGCCCACCGTGGCCCTCGAACGATCGTCATCGGCTGGCTATCCACCCGCTTGCTGATCTTGGTCATACTGGCGGCTTTTGAGCGTTTCGTGGTGGGCGATGTCTTCTATTACTACCGCAAGATCAACGCCCTCTTCACTGCTGGCCTGGACCGCACTCTCTATGAGTACCCCACGCCCGTGGTCTGGATCCTCTGGCTCCCTTACGGCGCCTCCCTTGGCAGCCGCGTCGGCTATCTCGTAGCCTTCGTCGTCTTCATTCTCGCCCTGGATGCCGTCTTCTGCTACGCCCTCTGGCGCGCGAGCGGGCGGCGACACGACAGCGCCGTCGACTTCTGGCTGATCTTCGTTCCCCTGATCGGTCCGCTCGCGTATCTGCGCTTCGACATGCTGCCGGCGGTGCTCGCCGGCGGAGCGCTCCTCGCAGCACGGCGCAAGCCATGGGTCACAGGAGCCCTGACAGGTCTGGGTGCGGCCATCAAACTCTGGCCTGCGCTGCTCATTGGTGCTTTCCTGTCCTACCAATCCGACAGGCGACCGGCAGGCATCGCCTTCATTGTCGTGGGCTTCGGCCTCGCCTTGATCAGCCTGATCTTTGGTGGCTGGTCACGACTGATTTCGCCACTGACCTGGCAGTCGGATCGCGGGCTGCAAATCGAGTCGATCTGGGCAACGCCATTGATGCTGGCACGGGCTGCGAGGCCTAACCAGTGGATTATCAACATCTCCCGATACCAGGCGTACGAGATCTTCGGCCCGGGCGTGGATGCCTGGGTGATGATCAGCAGCATCGCGACGGTGTTGGGTCTATCGGTGATCATTTTGCTGACTGTTCGCGCCTTCCGTCATGACGGATCGACTCCCGCGGCGATCGGCTTAGTCGTCATCGCGACGGTGGCGATCATGACGATCACCAACAAGACCTTGAGTCCGCAGTATCTGCTCTGGGTGGGTGGCCCGATGGCGGCACTATTGGCGTTCCGGCCCCAAGCCACACCCGAGGAGCAGCCGGCGATCAGCCGGATCGCCCGACAGGCTCTGGTCCTAGCACTCCTGACTCAACTTGTCTATCCGCTGTTCTATTACAGCTACCTTGGTCATCATGGTCACGCGATGATCATCGTCTCGACTATTGTCACCGCCCTTCGCAACCTTGCTTTGGTGGTCTTCACAGTCGAGGTCTGCCGGCTGGCCTGGCGCATGCTGGGCGCTGGGGTCACGGAGAGAACAGCCCTGACGCGCCGGGATTGATGGTCGACGGCCGAGGTCACGCTGACGAAATGAGTCGCGACCCGACCAGTGATTGGCTGGTCTCAAGCTTGGGTAGCCTAGGTAACGCCTGCCAGGAGCGTGCCGGGAGCAGGCCGGGAGCAGGCCAAAGGCGGATGAGATCCGCGAACAGTACGTATCAGGAAGAAGGCGACCGTGGCCATCCTGCCCGACGAATCACCTAGTAGCGCGCCCGAAGCCGACTTTGGTGCCAACGACTGGCTGCTGGAGGAGATGTACGAGCAGTACACCGCAGATCCCAGCTCGGTCGACGAGACGTGGGTGGAGTACTTCAAGGTGCACGGTGCGCCAACGACCGACGCAGGTAACGGCGGCGCGGCCGAGAAACCCGAACCTGAGCCCCGACGTGATGCGGAGCCACCAACCACTGGTGAGGAGCCGGCCCCAACGGCAGCAGCTCCTGCGCCGGCCCCCGCGCAGACCTCCCCCACCACGCAGCCGCCGGCTGAGCCCGCTGCGTCGCGTCGCACGCCGACAGTCGAGAAGCCCGCGCCAACCAAGGAGATCCGGCCGAGCGCTCCAGGAGCGCGCGGCGGCGTCCCTGCTGATCCCCCTAGCGCTCAAGACCGGCCAAAAGTCGCACTCGAAGGGCCAGTCAGAACCACCATGCGCGGGACTCTGGCACGTACTGCCAAGAACATGGACGTCTCTTTGACAGTGCCAACCGCGACCAGCGTTCGATCCCTTCCGGTCAAGCTGCTCATCGACCAGCGCGTGGTGATCAACAACCATCTCCGACGGGCGCGCGGCGGCAAGGTCTCCTACACCCACATCATTGGCTACGCCATGGTGAAGGCCCTGAAGACTGTGCCCGCCATGAACAACGGCTACGACGTCGTCGACGGCAAGCCGACGTTGGTCGTACCAGCTCATATCAGTCTCGGCCTGGCCATCGACCTTCCCAAGGAAGATGGCACCCGCCAGCTGCTCGTGCCGAGCATCAAGAAATGCGAGGAGCTGGACTTCGCCCAGTTCTGGTCTGCGTACGAGCAAATGGTCAAGAAGGCGCGAGCAGGCCAACTCACGGTCGAGGACTTCGCTGGCACCACCATTACCCTGACCAACCCGGGCACCATCGGAACAAACCATTCGGTTCCCCGCTTGATGCAGGGCCAGGGCGCGATCATCGGTGTTGGTTCCATGGAGTATCCGCCAGAGTTCCAGGGATCCGACCCTGATCGGCTCAGCGACATGAGCGTCTCCAAGATCATGACGCTGACCTCGACCTATGACCATCGGGTCATCCAGGGAGCGCAATCTGGTCAGTACCTGGCTCGCCTGCATGCGTTGTTGCTTGGCGAGGACGGCTTCTACGACGACATCTTCGGTGCGCTGCGCATCCCGTACGAGCCAATCCGCTGGGCACAAGACATCAGCAGCCTCCACGAGGACCAGATCCCCAAGCAAGCCCGGATCATGGAGATGATCAACGCCTATCGGGTGCGCGGCCATCTGATGGCCGACACGGATCCGCTGGAATACCGCCAGCGGCGCCATCATGATCTTGACGTGCAGTCGCACGGCCTGACGCTGTGGGATCTGGACCGTGAGTTTGCGACGGGATCCTTCGCCGGTGGAGATGGCCGGATGAAGATGCGGAAGATCTTGGGCATCCTGCGCGACTCCTACTGCCGGACTACCGGCATCGAGTACATGCACATCCAAGAGCCCGTGCAGCGCAAGTGGATCCAGGATCGGGTCGAGCGGCCGCACGAGTCACTCCCCCGCGAGGAACACTTGCGGATTCTGGACAAGCTCAATGAGGCCGAGATCTTCGAGACGTTCTTGCAAACCAAGTTCGTCGGACAGAAGCGGTTCTCCCTGGAAGGGGGCGAGTCGGCAATCGTCTTGTTAGATGAGGTGTGCGAGCAGGCGGCCGAAGCCAGCCTGGAGGAAGTCTGCATCGGCATGCCGCACCGCGGCCGGCTCAACGTGCTGTCCAACATCGTCGGCAAGTCGTACGAGCAGATCTTCCGGGAGTTCGAAGGCAATCTGGATCCTCGTACCGTCCAGGGCTCCGGCGATGTCAAGTATCACCTCGGCTCGGAGGGAAAGTTCACTGCGCTTAGCGGTGCGACGATCAAGACGTCCGTGGCGGCCAACCCGAGCCATCTCGAGGCGGTGAACCCGGTGCTGGAAGGCATCGCCCGAGCCAAGCAGGACATTCTTGACCGCGGAGCGGAGTTCCCCGTGCTACCCGTGCTGATGCATGGGGACGCGGCATTCGCGGGTCAGGGTGTCGTCGCCGAAACCCTCAACCTCAGCCAGCTACGCGGCTACCGTACGGGCGGCACGATTCACATCGTCGTGAACAATCAGGTTGGCTTCACCACCTCGCCGACCGAGTTGCGGTCCTCCATGTACTGCACCGATGTGGCCCGGATGATCCAGGCCCCGATCTTCCACGTGAATGGCGACGATCCAGAGGCCTGCATCCGCGTAGCTCGGCTGGCGTTCGCCTTTCGACAGGCGTTCAACAAGGATGTGGTCATCGACCTCATCTGCTACCGCCGGCGCGGTCACAACGAGGGCGATGACCCGAGCTTCACCCAACCTCGGATGTATGACCTGATCGAGAAGAAACGGTCGGTCCGCAAGCTGTACACCGAGGCTCTGATCGGCCGTGGCGACATCACGGTCGAGGACGCCGAGACGGTTCTGACCCGCTTCCAGCAACGGCTAGAGACTGTCTTCAAGGAGGTCCGGGGTACGACTCAGCCGCCCAGGGACATGGAGTACAGCCGGGTGCCGGCGTATCCCAAGAAGTCTGCCGCAAGGCAAGGGACCGCCATCACCATGGAGACACTCAAGAAGATTGCCGACGCCCATACGATTTTTCCCAGCGGATTCACGGTCCATGCGAAGGTGATGCCCCAGCTGCAGCGCCGGGCTGCGGCGATCACCCAAGGGCCAATTGACTGGGCGACTGCGGAAATCCTCGCTCTTGGCTCCTTGCTGTTAGAGGGACGCACGGTCCGGCTCACCGGGCAAGACACCCGTCGTGGGACTTTCGTGCAGCGCTTCGCTGCCATTGTTGACCGCAAGACAGGCGAGTCCTGGGTCCCGCTGAAGCACGTCGACGACGACCAAGGCAAGTTCCACGTCTTCGACTCGCTGCTGAGCGAGTACGCCGCCATGGGCTTCGAATACGGCTACTCGGTGGCGAGCCCTGAGGCGCTGGTGGCCTGGGAGGCCCAGTTCGGTGATTTCGGCAATGGCGCTCAGACAATCATCGATGAGTTCATCACGTCAGGTCAGGCCAAGTGGACCCAACAGTCTGGCGTGGTGCTCCTCTTGCCACACGGCTATGAGGGCCAGGGTCCGGACCACTCCTCGGCGCGCCTCGAGCGCTTTCTTCAGCTCGCCGCGGAAGACGCCATTACGATTGCGCAGCCGTCAACTCCGGCCAGCCACTTCCACATGCTCCGGCAACAAGCGTTGGGCGAGCTCCATCGACCGCTGATCGTGATGACACCGAAGTCGATGCTCCGGAACAAGCTCGCCGTATCCGAACCGTCGGACTTCACCCAAGGATCGTGGAAGCCGATCCTCGGCGATCCGACGATCGAAGACCCAAGCAAGGTCACCTCGGTGCTGCTGTGCTCTGGCAAGATCCGCTGGGATCTGATGACCGCTCGGAGCCAGGCCGGAAAGGATGGGCAAGTCGCGATCATCGCTATGGAACGGCTCTATCCAGTTCCAGCGAAGGACCTCGCCAAGCAGCTGAGGCGTTTCGAGCGGGTCGACGAGGTGCGGTGGGTGCAAGACGAGCCCGTCAACCAAGGGGCGTGGCCCTTCATGGCACTGAACTTGCCGCAGCGCCTGGCTGAAGTCGAACCCAGTCGGACATGGCAGCTGACCAAGGTGACTCGACCGGAGTCATCGGCGCCTTCAGTCGGATCGGCGAGCGTCCATCTGCAGCAGCAGCGTGCGCTGATGGAAGCCGCCTTCGCACAAGAACGGTAAAGAGGTGCGACGCGGCGAGTATCGGAGGCGCCTGCTGTTGATCGGAAGGGACATGTATTTCACTGATCGGGGCATCGAAGAGCTCCAGGCACGCCGGGGTGAGGATGAGGTCACCTTGGCCTGGCTCGCTGATCAACTACGCACCTTCGTCGATCTGCATCCGGAGTTCGAGACTCCGGTGGAGCGGCTGGCGACCTGGCTGGCCCGCCTTGACGAGGAGGATGGGTAGGCTCCGCAACCCTCCGGGGTGCCGCACTTAGAAAAGTGGTCAGAGACGACACCAATCTCGGCGAGGCGCGTGCCGTCTCTGACCCCTTTCGGCGCAGTGAGTTAGCGGCCCAGAAGTCCGTGACGAATCATGCGGATCTCGAGCGGGCCGAAGAAGTCCTCGACCTGTTCCGCACCGTCGGGTACGAAGCCGTTGCGGACATAGAACGCGCGGGCCCGAGGGTTGTCGCGGAACACCCAGAGGAATGCATCGCGATCGCCGATCGCTGCGTCCAGCAGCCGTTGCCCGACACCGGTACCCCAGTAGGCCCGGCGGACATTGATGGCGTTCAACTGAAGAGCGATATCCACGCCCGGCTCGGTCGCAGGACCGGCAGTTGCGAAGCCGGCAACCAGGTCGCCGTCCATCGCCAGGATCATGGTCCGGTCCGAGGTAGGCGCCTTCTGCCACCAGCCGATCGCCCGTTCAAGATCACCCGTGATCTCTGCCAGCCGGTCGGCGTCAACCAGCCCTAAGTACGCCTCTTGCCAGCACGCGAGCTGACAGCGGGCGGCCGACTCGACGTCGGCCGAGGTCAGCGGCCGAAGAACTATGTGATCGGCACTGCGGCTCATGGCTCGAAGATGATCTTGCCGAAATGATCACCGTCGATCATTGCCGCAAATCCCGCGGCGGCATCCGCTAGCGGCAGGACGCGGTCGATGTACGGCCGTATGCCGGTGCTGACCAGCATCTTGGTCAAGGCGATCAACTCATCTCGGGTGCCCATCGTCGAGCCGTGCACTCGAAGCGGTTTGAAAAAGATCTTCGTCAACTCGGCCTTGGCCGGATTATCGCCGGACGTCGTGCCACAGATCACCAGCGTGCCGCCCGGTTTCAGTGCATTGATCGAATGTGACCAGGTGGCAGCACCGACAGTCTCCATCACCGCATCCACCCGCTCCGGGAGCCGCGCGCCGATCGGAAAGGCCTGGTGTGCTCCGATGCTGACCGCTCGGGCACCCCGCGCCTCGTCACGCGAGGTGACCCAGATGCGCATCCCGGCATTCCTGCCGAGCGCCGTCAGTGCTGTGGCCACTCCCCCGCCGGCGCCCTGGATCAGTACGGTATCGCCGGGCCTGGCTCCCGACTGGCTGAAGAGCATCCGGTACGCCGTCAGCCAGGCCGTCGGCAGGCAGGCCGCTTCGGCAAAGCTCAACTCAGGCGGCTTGTCCACCAGATTGGCCGGCGGCACCCACACCTGCGTCGCAAACGTGCCGGGATAGCGCTCCGAGAGCAGTGACCGTTTGGGATCGTAGGTGGCATCGGAGCCAACGAAGTCCGAGGCATTGATCACCGCGTGCACGATGACCTCCCGACGATCTTCGGTGACACCAGCAGCGTCACAGCCAAGGATCATGGGGAGCCGGTCGGCCGCAAGCCCCACGCCGCGCAGTGACCAAACGTCGTGGTGATTGAGAGCAGCAGCCTTGACCCGCACCCGGACCCAGCCGGACGGCACTCCCGGGGGCTCAATTTCGCCTACGACCAAGGCGTTCAAGGGCGCATCCGCATCCGCCCGGACCGCATAGGCCGCCATCATGCCCTTCACCCTATGAGCGCGGACCGAGGCTTGACATCGTCAGGTGGCCTCGCCTGACACAGTGCGTCTACAGTGCGTCGCGTGAGCAATGACGCCGCCACCCTGGTCGAGGCCTTCCGTGCTCGGACTCAGCGGCAGCCAGCGGGAGTCTGGGCGGCGCCTGGTCGGGTCAACCTGATCGGCGAACACACCGACTACAACGACGGCTATGTCATGCCGTTCGCCCTCGCACAGCGGGTATTGATCGCCGCCGCTATTGGGCACGATGGCACCTGGAGCGTCACGTCGCTCAACAATCACTCGACCGCGACATTTCAGGGTGCCGACCTGCAACCAGGCATGACCGGCTGGCAGGCGTATGTCGCCGGCGTGGTGTGGGCTCTCAAGGAAGCCGGATACGGAATTGGCGGAGCTGACCTCGTACTTTCATCTGACGTTCCCGTAGGCGCGGGTCTATCGTCATCGGCGGCATTGGAGTGCGCCGTGCTCACTGCGCTGGCCGATCTCAACGATCTCGACATCGCCGGGCTGGAGCGTGCCAAGCTCGCGAGGCGCGCCGAGAACGCCTTCGTGGGCGCCCCGACCGGCTTGATGGACCAAGCCGCGTCCACCCTGTGCACCCTGGGCCACGCGCTGTTCTTCGACTGCCGAACCGCTGAAGCCGAGCAGGTTCGATTCGACACGACCAGCGCCGGCGTGGAAATCCTGGTTCTGGACACCAAGACACCACATGCGCTTGTCGACAGTGAATACGCTGCCCGCCAGGCCAGCTGTGAAGAGGCCGCACGGCTCCTCGGGGTAGCGGCGTTGCGGGACGTCACCAACTTGGACGCCGCGCTGGAGCAGCTTTCTGATCCGGTCATCCAGCACCGGGTACGCCATGTAGTCAGCGAGAACGCTCGCGTCCTGGAGGCCGTCGAGGTGCTGCGAGCGGGCCGCATCACCGATCTGGCGCCCCTCCTCGACGCCTCACATGCCTCGATGCGGGACGACTTTGAGATCACGGTGCCGCAAGTTGATCTCGCTGTTGAGACGGCCCGCGCCTCGGGAGCGCTCGGCGCTCGAATGACCGGAGGCGGCTTCGGGGGCTGCATCATTGCCCTGGTCTCGGCCGGGGAAGCGAAGCGGGTCGCAGACGAGATCGCTCGGAAGTTCGCAGCCGCCGGATACGGCCCTCCAGCGCACTTCACGGCGGCTCCATCAGCGGGCGCTCAGCGCCTGCAGTGAGCGGCCTTCAAATCGTTTCGATCGGATTCCAAACCCCCCGCCATCGATCAAACTTCCCCATCGCATGCGAGGATTCACACTGTCTTCAGGACCCATTCCGCCGCTGACAAGAGCGGTGAACACGCGCAATCAGGCCAGGTTAAGCAGGACCTGGATTGGAAGGGAGCAGCACACATGAATGTCCGGATCAAGCTCGGGGTCGTTGCAGCCTCGGTCGCCGCATTGGCTTTGAGCGCATGTGGCTCGAGCTCGTTGAGCGGGGAGCCTGGCGGCGGCGCTAGTGCTCCCTCGGTCTCGGTCAGCCAAAACGTGGACCTTGCGAGCAAATTGCCCGAGAGCATCAAGAGCGCGGGAGTGATCAAGATCGGCACCGACCCGACGTACGCACCCAGCGAGTTCCTGGCCGCCGACGGCAAGACAGTCGAGGGCTTTGACGTCGATCTCTTCAACCAGGTCGCCGCCAAGTTCGGCGTCAAGACCGAGTGGCAGCCCTCGAAGTTCGGCAGCATCATCACTGGTGTCAACGGCAAGAAGTACGACATGGGCATCTCATCGTTCACGATCAACCCGGATCGCTTGAAGCAGGTCGATATGGTCAAGTACTTCAACGCCGGTACTCAATGGGCTACCCAGAAGGGCAACCCCAAGGGCGTCGACCCTGATAATGCCTGCGGTAAGAACATTGCCGTGCAGACCGGAACGGTGCAGGAGAATCCGGACCTTTCGACTCGGCAGAAGAAGTGCGGCAGTAACAAGATCAACGTCCTGTCTTATGACAGCCAGGCCCAGGCCACAAGCGCGGTGGTAACTGGCAAGGCGGACGCCATGCTGGCCGACTCGCCCGTCGTGGCGTACGCGGTGTTGCAAACCGGCGGCAAGCTTGAGGCGCTGGGTGACATCTACGACGCGGCGCCATACGGCTATGTGCTACCCAAGGGCGAGACCGAGTTCGGTCAGGCAATCGTGGAAGCGCTGAAGCAGCTGGAGCAAGAGGGCGCCTACAAGGCTGCGCTTGAGAAGTGGGGTGTCCAGCAGGGCGCCATCTCCGACTTCACCGTAAACCCGACGTCATGACAACCACAACGGAAGCCCGGCCGGCGGTCAGCGATGACCGCCCCGGGCTGATACACGCAACACCGGTTCGCCACCCGGCTCGCTGGGTCGCCATCGCAGTGATCGCCGTGCTGGCAGTCATGTTCCTCAACATGTTGATCTTCAACCCGGCGTTCAACTGGCCGTTTGTCCTTGAGGCGATGGTCCAGAACCCGGTGATCGAGGGCTTCTGGAAGGGCACCATCCTCGTCACGATCCTGGCGATGGTTTTCGGCGTCACCTTGGGGGTGATCTTGGCGGTCATGCGGCTGTCGGACAACCCCATTCTCAAGGGTGTTTCGTGGTTGTACACCTGGTTCTTCCGCGCCATCCCTCGGTATGTGCTACTCATCATCATGGGCCAGCTTGGACTCCTCTTCGCAGAAGGCATCGCTCTTGGTGTGCCTTTCGACTGGAAGATCATCGAATGGCTCGGTCTAAGCGGTGACTGGCGCATCGGACCCTTCGATGCCAATGCGATCTTCGTCGGCCTCGCCGGCGGCGTGATCGGTCTAGGTGTGTCAGAGGCTGCCTATATGGCCGAGATCGCACGCGCGGGAATTCTGAGTGTTGACAAGGGCCAGATGGAAGCCGCCCAGGCGCTCGGCATGAGCCGCGGCATGGCCATGCGTCGGATCGTGCTTCCTCAGGCCATGCGCGTAATCGTGCCGCCGACCGGCAATGAGACGATCGCCATGCTCAAGGACACCTCGTTGCTCATCGGCATTCCGGTTGGCACCGAGCTCTTCTTCCAGCTTCAGGCCATCGGCAATCGGACCTTCCAAGTCTTTCCGATCTTGGTGGCGGCCACGCTGTACTACCTGATCGCCTCCAGCGTCCTGATGGTCGGCCAGGCGTACCTGGAGCGGCACTTCGGACGCGGCTTCGGCGTCCAGGTGAGCGCGGACAAAGAGGAGGCGGCCAAGGGCCTAGCGATCGGAGCAGCGAAATGACGACCACGGCGACGGACACCGAGCATCTCGTACTCGCGGTCAATGTCACCAAGGCGTTCGGCAGCAATGAGGTGCTGAAAGGCATTGACATGACCGTTGACGCCAAAGAAGTCGTGTGCTTGCTCGGCCCCAGCGGGTCAGGCAAGACCACCTTCCTGCGTCTGATCAACCAGATGGAGACTCTGACGGGTGGCCGGATCTCGGTTGGCGGGGAGCTCATCGGGTTCGAGGACCGCAAGGGCAAACTGCACGTGCGTAAAGACAAGGACATCGCACGGCAGCGGGCGCGGATTGGCATGGTCTTCCAGCGCTTCAACCTCTTCCCGCACATGACCGCCCTTGGAAATGTGATGGAAGCGCCGGTCAAGGTCAAGCGGCGACCTAAGGCGGATATCACGAAGGAGGCCTTGGAGCTGCTTGACATGGTCGGCCTCGCAGATCGGGCCAGGTACTATCCCTCGCAGCTCTCCGGCGGGCAGCAGCAGCGGGTGGCGATCGCGCGTGCCCTGGCCATGAAGCCGGAACTGCTGCTCTTTGATGAACCCACATCGGCCCTCGACCCAGAGCTGGTGGGCGAGGTTCTTGGGGTCATGCGCAACCTCGCCGAGGAGGGAACGACCATGATCGTGGTCACCCACGAGATGGCCTTCGCACGTGAAGTTGCCGACCGCGTCGTGTTCATGGATCAAGGTGTGGTCGTCGAGCAGGGCCCGCCCAACGAGGTGCTGCTCAATCCCCAGGAGGAGCGCACCAAGTCATTCCTCCGCCGCGTCAAGCACGAGGCCGAGACGGAGGCCGAGCACGAGGCCGAGCTGGCCAGGATCCTCGCGGAGGCTGAGGCCTTGGAAAGCGGAGGCTGAGGCCTAGGAAGCGGAGGCTGAGGCCTAGGAAGGGCTTCGACGGGCTTAGCCCGCATCTGCCCTGAGCCCGTCGAGCGCGCAGCCACCAGCGGCCGACCCTTACCGTTGCCCTCTGTTGGCCGCCGGAGGCACGAAGACGGCCGTCGAGCGCGGGTGGAGCACACCAACCAATACAGCGATTGCAAGTGCGGCCAGCACGACGGTGACCCAGGTGGTGCTGCCGCCTTTGAAGCTCCACGCAATCGGCAACAAGATCAGCTGTGTCGCAACCGCCGGTCCCCTGCTCCAACGCTTACCCCGGAACACGCCTCGTGATACAGCGAGGAGCAAGAGGCCGAAGCCGGCCATCAGGATCGCTACCCCAACCCCGACAGCAGCTCGGGTCATCCAGACCTGGCCGAGCTCGAGCGCTGCGTACCCAAGTCCGATTAATGCCTCAAACGCCAGCAACACGGCCGCGATGACAATCGTGAAGGGCCGTCGCCCTGAAGGCCGTGCACCTGTCATGGGATGTGTTTTGAGGCGATAGGAGCGGGTACAACCGGTTGAAGAGACAGCAAGGACCGTAACAGGACCGAAATGTGAGGCACCGAACGCTCGAAACTCTTGTATTGCCTGTCAATACTTGAAAGTCTTGGGGAGCGCGGGTCAAGGCTCAGTGTAGAGGACTCGTGGCTTCCCCGTCCTGCGGGGTCCTACGCCAGGGACCCAGAGCAATCAGTTAGGAGTGTAACGCCATGGATTGGCGCCACCGGGCCGCCTGCCTGGATGAGGACCCTGAGCTGTTCTTCCCGATCGGAAATACCGGCCCAGCCCTTCTCCAGATAGAAGAGGCCAAGCAAGTCTGCCGGCGATGCGAGGTCAGGGACGCATGCCTGCAATGGGCGCTGGAAGCTGGTCAGGATCATGGTGTCTGGGGCGGTCTCAGCGAAGATGAGCGGCGAGCGTTGAAGCGCCGCGCCGCACGAGCGCGCATCCGCACCGCATAGTTCAGAAGTTCGTCCAGCACCACAAACGCCGGAGGAGATCCCTCCGGCGTTTCGCATGCTGACGCGCGGGGACATTCCGCGCCTCGCATCTCAGAGAAGCTGACAACGACGCGCTCTCGGATGCCGCTGTCGTGATGTGGGAGTGCTGACTGGAGACGTAACCGACCGCGACCACTGCGTCCTTCGCACCAACAGTGACGGTGGCCAGCCCGGTGCTGTTCACTACGACGGTCGGCCGGGCGCAGGGACTGCCTGGGTTCGTGTCATGGATCACGTCACAATAGGTGCCTCTTGGCAGGCCGGTCTGTACGCGGATCTCCTTTGCCGAAGTCCCGTTGTTGAACGCCGCCCAGCCCTCGCTGTCCTTGCTGAACGCGACCACATTGGCGTCGTCGGTGTAAAAGTTTGCACGCTTGGCGTTGCCCACATAGTTGTGCCACTTAACCATCGCTACGATGCCGCGGTTGCGATGGTCGCAGGTCCAGGCGCCTGAGGTGCATTCAGCGTCGGTGATGCGCCCATTCTTATTAGCTGGTGGTGAGTCGTCGCGGGTCTCCCATTCGAAGCTTGAAAAGACTTGAGGGGATCCATAACCCGACGCGAGCAGCCACTCATTCGCCAAAATGAAGGTTGAGCCGTCCTTGTGCCCCAGGTATTCGCCCGCATTGCGGTCGGTGTCATGGTTCGTCACGAACGACATGGTCTTCCTGCTGGATGTCAGTCCTGAGCCTTTACCGAACACGTCAAGAGTGGCGAGACTGCCAGTGTTGCCGCTGCCCTGGTAGCTCTTGAACGCAGCCTGAATTTGCTTGGCCGCGTCGAGGCCGAGCACGTCTCCTGACCTGGTGAAGGCCTCGGGCGAGAGAATGCCAGGACCACCCCCGAAGACCTCCAGGGCCCAGTACGGTTTGACGCCGTCCTTGGTCTTGTGCAGTCGAGAGTAGATGGCGTCCAGGTCGTCTTGACCAACGTGCTTAGCCGCGTCGACCCGGAACCCGGATACGCCATAGCCGATCAGCTTGTTCAGGTAGGCAGCGAGCTGACCTTGGACCTTATCGGTCTCGGTCCTCAGATCCTCCAGGCCGACCAGATTGCACTTGAAGACTTGCAGCTTGTTGTTGAAGTCCTGGATCCCGCCGTCACTTGACGGGCACTCGCCAGTCTTGAAGTGGAAGTCGTTGGGGCCGTAGTCGGGATAGTTGTACGGCTTGTAGTCAACGCCACCGTAGGAAGTGTTGCCCTGCCCCGTCATGTGGTTGATCAGGGCGTCGACGTAGACCTTGACGCCAGCCTCGCGGCACTTGCGGACCATCCTCTTGAACTGATCTTCATTGCCCATCCGGCTCGTCAGGTCGTAGGTAACTGGCTGGTAGATCTCCCACCAAGGGATGCAGGATGGTGTCGCTGCCATTCCCTAGCCCGGTGCGCTTGAGCGAGTTCTGCGGCGGCGCAACCTGTACACCGGTGTTGCCGGCGTCCGCAAGCGTTGAGCACTCCTGTCCGATGGACTTCCAGTTCCACTCCCAGAGATTGGCCGTGACGCCAGGCTCGTCGACCGGAGTCGGCCGCTTCTCAGGCGCCCCCTGAGCCGCGGGCACGGTCCAGGTGAGGGCGCCAACGAGCGTAGCGGCCGCGACCAGCGACGTTCGTCGGAGCAGTGTCTTGTGAGGTGAGCGTCCAATGCCAGATCGATTCACAGGCCCTTTTTTGGGCTAGCTGCGTGGGGCCGAACTCGCACGTCCCTGAGCTTGCCTGCAGGAATAGCGCAACGTCCCCGAGCCTTTTTGAATGGGACAAGGGCAACGTCCCCGCGCCTTTCTATTGACCGCTCGGACAGCCGGTAGGTCGGGTCCGGGCTCTCGTACGGATCGATCAGAGGGGAATTTCCACAACGGCTTGTGTTCCCGGGCCCGCGGGCCGCGACCCGAGCTCGAAAGAGCCCTCCATCTCCGCCACGAGTGTGTTCACAATCGAGAGTCCCAGGCTCCGCGACTTACGCCAATCAAATCCCACCGGCAGCCCGCGCCCGTTGTCGCTAATCTCAACTCGGAGTCGCGCATTCTGACGGCTCGGGACCACCCGAACCTCGCCTGAATTCTGCGCGAGGCCGTGCTCGACGGCGTTTTGGCAGAGCTCGCTAATGACCATCGCCAGGCTCGTGGCAACCTCTGCTGACAGCAGACCAAAGCTGCCCTCACGGATCGCAGAAACCCCACCCCACGAGGCGGCCACATCGCCGACCATCCGGAGCAGCTCGTCAGCCACCCGGTCGAACTCAACGATCTCATCGAACGCCTGGGACAGCGTTTCGTGGACGACGGCGATTGATGCGACCCGAGACATCGCGTCCGTCAGCGCCACGCTGGCCTCTGGGGACTCGATCCGGCGGGCCTGCATGCGCAGCAGCGCCGCGACAGTCTGCAAGTTGTTCTTGACCCGGTGATGGATCTCGCGAATGGTGGCGTCCTTGGTCACCAGCTCGCGCTCCTTGCTCCGCAGGTCGCTCACGTCGCGGCAGAGCACGATGCTGCCGAGCCGCTCGCGGCCGTCCACCAGCGGCAATACCCGGACCATCAGGTGCGCCTCGCCGGATACCAGCTCGGTTCTACGTGCCGTGCGGCCCGACAGCACCGACTGCACGGAGTCATCCACTGGGCCTGGGCCGGTAGGTAGTCGCTCCGCTGTCAAGCTCGCCAGATGCTCACCGACGAGATCGCCTCGCAGCCCAAGCCGGCGATAGGCACTCACGGCGTTCGGGCTGGCGTAGGTGACATCTCCGGCTGGGTCAAGGCGGATGAACCCGTCCCCGACCCGCGGGCTGAACGCCAGGTGCGTGGCATCGCTGGGAATCGGAAAGGCACCAACCGTGATCATCCTGGCCAGCTCCGCTCCGGCCTCCAGATAGGCCTTCTCCAATGAGCTCGGCGCGCCCCGTACGCCTAGCTGACTGGTGTGCTGCTCGACGACAGCGATCACTCGTTCGCCGACCTTGACCGGGATGGCATGGGTATCGACAGGCAGTCCGGCTTGCAGCTTGCGCTCGCTGGTTTGAACGATCTTGCCGCTGAGGAAGGCCTCCGAGACCAGATGCTCCGGTGAATACGCGATGAGGTCGCCGACGACATCGTCGAACAGCGAGGTCGCGCCGGTGAATGGCCGGATCTGGCCGGCCGCCCAGAAAACGTTGGGATCGCGGTCGAGCACCCACAACACCAAGTCGGAGAAGCTCAGATCGGCGAGCAACTGCCACTCCGAGACCAGCAGCTTCAGCCAGTGATGGTCAGCCTCGGAGAGGTCAGTGTGCTCGGAGATGATCTCCGACATCGACGGCATGTCGCAAATCTACGGCTGGGTCAAACGTCAGTCGGGTTGTGGCAGAATTGTCGGCTGATTGCGAGCGTCGGAAAATCGCGCGCGCCCCTGTCTGGACGAACGAGCGAGCCGACACGCTTTTCGTCGGCGCGCGACGGAGGAAGACAGGGGATTGTCAGCGCGATTGCGCGAGCAATCACATCAGATTGGGAGGCTCAAATGGCTAAGAGTGCCCGCAAGCGGCGCGCCCGTAGAAAGAAGAGCGCCAACCATGGCAAGCGCCCCAACGCCTGACGGCTGAAGGCGCTAGAAAGAGTCAAACCCCGCGGGAAGCTCCCGTGGGGTTTGTTGGCTTGTTGTTCAGAGCGTTCTGCGAATCACTGTCAGCTGGGTCACGATCTTCGTGCGGAGGTGGCTCGGTGCGACATCGCCTCCACAGCGCCGATGAACCAGCGACTTGACGGCCTCCTCGACATCGAACTTGTCGAGGCAGGGCTCACACATCGCGAGGTGCCGGCGGATGGCGTCGCTGCTGGCAGCGTCGATCTCGTTGTCCAAGAACTCATAGACCCGCTCGAGCACGTGCTCGCAGTCATCGAACGATGCTTCGCCCGGTCGATCGGCGTTCATGTCCTGCTCGCCTCCGGTCGTTTCACGCCTCGTTCCCGGGCGTAATCGGCTAACAGGTTCCGGAGCTGCGTCCTGCCGCGGTTGAGCCGCGACATCACGGTTCCGATTGGAGTACCCATGATTTCGGCGATCTCCTTGTAAGAAAATCCTTCCACATCGGCCAGGTAGACAGCCAGGCGGAAGTCAGGAGCCAGCTGCTGGAGAGCTTCCTTCACGTCAGAATCCGGCAGGTTCTCCAGCGCCACCATCTCCGCCGACTTCAGACCACTGGAGGTGTGCGACTCGGCCCTGGCCAGCTGCCAGTCCTCCACGTTCTCTCCGTCGGAGAGCTGGGGCTCGCGCTGCTTCTTCCGGTAGGAGTTGATGTAGGTGTTAGTGAGAATCCGATAGAGCCAGGCCTTCAGGTTCGTGCCCGGGGTGAATTGGTGGAAGGACGCGTACGCCTTGGCATAGGTCTCCTGCACGATGTCCTCAGCGTCGGCCGGGTTACGGGTCATCCGCAGTGCACCGGCGTAGAGCTGGTCGAGGTATTGCAATGCGTCTTTCTCGAATCGCGCATGTCGCTCATCCGTCGACTCCGCGTGATCGGATTCGTTATTGGGCGCGCTGGCGCCGGAGGCCTTCGAGCCGCTTGGCATGCTCATCACGTACGAGAGTAGTGGCGAGGTGCGCAGCATCGACTGCTCGGCCCAGCCATCCACCAGTAGGGGCATGTGATGTGCAACGCGGTCATGATGTCGATATTCCCGCTATAGCCCGGATGAATCTGCTGACTTCGGCGACAACAGTCGTGCGGAGGTCGGCTGGGCTGAGCGGTGAGGATTTTGCGGTCTGTTGTCGATCGCTCGCCGCGGATCGCGCCCCGACGATCCGGAAACCGTGGTCGGCTCCGGGCAAGGCGACCACCGAGATACCTGGCACATCGCCGATTGCCGCGCAGATCTCTTCCGGAGTACCGAAGCTGTCCTTGCTGCCTTGCAAGACGAGTCTGGGGGCGGCGGGTGCCAACAGCTCTGACACCCGGGACTTTTCGGGCCGACCCGGAAGATGCAGCGGGAATGCCAGGCACACAATGGCCGCCGGATTTGTGCGCGACGCCGTCCGGCAGGCCACTCGAGCGCCGGCACTCCTACCGCCCACCAGGAGTTGATGTTGGGCCCACTGCTGACCGATCAGCCAGTCCAGCGCGGCACACCAGGCCTCGTCCAGCTTGGGCGGTGGCGCGCCCACCTTGCGCCCTGCGGTACGCCACGGCTGTTCGAACCGCACCACGGTCGTGCCGGCTGCAGGCAAGCGTTGAGCCAGCAGTTCAAGATCAACGGCGCCGATGCCGCCGCCGGCGCCATGGCCGAGCACGAGGATCGAATTCGGCTGCTCAGCAGGATCGACGAACAACCTGCCGGGCCCTCGCGGGGTCTCCACCATGACCGTCGAGGTCATGATCAGATCAGCGTTTCTTGATCAGGCGTTGGCTCCGGCTCCGCGGCGAGCGGCTCGACGAGCGAGGGATTGTTGTTCTCCACGCTGTTGACCTCGGTGGAGACCGCGTACGCCTCGAGGGCAGCCGCCTCGGTGACCGCAAGAAGCTCCAGCGCACGCTTCGGATTGGTGATCGTGGGATCCAGCCAGGCGTCGATGGCCTCGCGGGTGATCACCATCGGCATTCGATCATGGATGTGCCCGGCCGCGTCGGTCGCCTGGGTGGTGATCACTGAACAGGTGCGCAGCCAGGCCGAGTCGTCGGTGGGATCTTTGTGCGGGTCCCGCCAGATCTCGTAGATGCCGGCCATCACCAACCGTCCGCCGTCTGCTCGATGGATGAAGAACGGCTGCTTTCTGGTCTTGCCTGCGCCGCGGCCGGTGGACGAACCGCCCGGCGACTCGGCGGCATACCACTCATAGAAGCCGTCCGCCGGCAACAGGCATCGGCGAGCGCTAAAAGCGCGCCGGAAGGCAGGCTTCTCTGCCACAGTCTCGAGTCGAGCATTGATCATCCGCGAGCCGATCGAGGCAGCTTTGGCCCAGGACGGAACCAGTCCCCAGATCAATGGAGCCAGCCGACGCCGAATCTCGCCGGTGCCCTTGACGCGCCGCTCGAAAATGGCCGGCACCGCGACAGTTGGAGCCACGTTGTAATCGGGGCCTGGCAGGCTATCGAACAAGTCGTCGACCTCGAACTCCTCCATCAGGTCCTGCGGGCTGGCCGAGGTTGCATAGCGTCCGCACATGGATTCGAGCGTATCTGCGGGCACTGACCAATTCCTGGGTGAGTGGGCGCTTCGACGCGTAGCCAAAAACCGGGCACCCGTGTTGGGCGCGGAGGGGCAGTCACGGTAGGAATAACCTATGACGTTGCTACGCGCTGTTTCTCGGACCATGCTCGCCTCTTACTTCGTCTCGTCGGGGATCAAGGCAATCCGTGATCCTCAAGCGCTCGTCCCGGCGGCCGAGCCGCTTGTGGATCGTGTCGTACCCCTCGTCAAGCAGTACACGCCGGAGCAGGTGGCTGGCTACGTGCCGGAAAGCACGGTCACCCTGGTGCGCATCAACGGCATCGCTCAGGTGCTGGGCGGCGCCGCGCTCGCGACTGGCAAGGGCCGCCGTCTCGGCGCGATGTTGCTGGCCGGCTCACTCATTCCGAGCACCATCGCCAAACACCCCTTCTGGACGGTGCAAGACCCGGAGGAGCGCGCGCAGGACCGGACCCACTTCCTGAAGAATGTGAGCCTGCTCGGTGGGGTGCTTCTGGCTGCTCAAGATACCGAGGGAAAGCCGAGTCTGACCTGGCGCGCCCAGAAGGGCGGAGAGACGTTGGCCAAGGACGCCCGGAAGGCGACCAAGAAGCTGACCAAAAGCACTAGCAAGGCGGCCGGGAGTGCCAGCGAGCTGGCTGACACCGCAGTAGCAGGCGGTGCGGCACTGGTTGAGGCCCTCGCCAAATCCTCACGCAAGGTGCGCAAGCAGGCAGCGAGGCAGCTGAAAGAGGCGAAGGCGCTGGCAGCGAAGCAGGCTGAGGAAGCCCAAGAGGCGGCAGCCAAGGCAGCCAAGAAGGCCAAGAAGGAAGCGCGTAAGCAGGCCAAGGTCGTAGCCAAGAAGGTCAAGAAGGTCGGCGCGAACGTCCACCTTGGCGAAAACTGACTCCCCTACCAGCGACTTGTCAGAATCTGAGCACCATATTTGGTGCTCAGATTCTGACAAGTCGGTGGTAGGTGGATGAGGTGCCTAGGATCTGAGGATGTCTGGACTGCGACAATGGGCCGCGCCGGAGGCGCCTGCACCGATTACGGCGACAGTGGTCGTTCCCGGCTCCAAGTCCGAGACGAACAGGGCACTCATCCTGGCTGCGCTGGCCAGTGGACCGTCGGTGATCAGCGGCGGTCTGGAAGCGCGTGATACGCAGCTGATGCGGGACGCTCTGCGCACCCTCGGCGTGGACATCGTCGAAAACAACGACCAATGGCAGATTACCCCGCCTCAGGCGTTTGTCGCTGGTGGCACTATCGACTGCGGTCTTGCCGGAACGGTGATGCGCTTCGTTCCTCCGATCGCAGCGCTGGCCGACGGCACTGTGCGATTCGACGGCGACAAGCAGGCGTACGCGCGGCCGATGGCCCCACTGCTGGGTGCGCTCAAGCTCCTTGGCGCCAAGGTCGACGGCAACGGCTACTCGCTTCCGTTCAATCTCACCGGCAACCCGCAGCTCCCAGGCGGCGAGGTGACTGTCAACGCGTCGGCATCAAGCCAGTTCCTGAGCGGCCTGCTTATTGCCGGCGCCCGATACGCCGACGGCATCGACATCCAGCACATCGGGAACGAAATTCCCTCGCGTCCTCATGTTCAAATGACCCTGGCGATGCTGCGTGCACGAGGGGTCGACATCGACGACACAACGCCGGACCGCTGGGTCGTTTCTCCCGGCGCCATTCAACCGCTTGACGTGGCGATTGAGCCGGACTTGTCCAATGCGGCACCATTTCTCGCCGCAGCGGCAATAACCGGCGGAACCGTCACCGTGCCCAACTGGCCGAGCAACACGATCCAGCCCGGCGATGCGATCCGCGAAATCCTGCAGCGCTTTGGTGCCAATGTGACCCTCGAAGGCGGCAGCCTTCGGATGCACGGAACCGATCATCTCCGCGGAGTTGATCTTGATCTGAGCGATGCCGCGGAGCTTACCCCGGTGGTCGCGGCGGTCGCTGCCCTCGCCGATGGCACCAGCCACCTCAGAGGCATCTCGCACATCCGCGGCCACGAGACCGATCGGCTCGCTGCGCTGGAGACCGAGCTGGATCGGCTCGGCAGTCACGTGAGCCAGACCGAGTACGGGCTGACCATCCACCCGCGGCTGCTCGGTGGCGATCTGTGGCACACCTACGCCGATCATCGGATGGCGCAGGCCGGAGCGCTGCTAGGCCTGGTAGTTCCTGAGATCGTGCTGGACGACATCGGCTGCACCGGCAAGACCATGCCGGAGTTCGAGCACCTCTGGACGACGATGATCGACGACTCCGTGGAGGCGTCAGCGGGCGAGGCGATCCGGCAGTGACCTACGGCGGCCTACGGCGCGACGAGCACGAAGCGTTCGACCGTCCGCGTCGTCGCACCAGGCCGCGTACCAAGGACCGACCCGACTACACCGATGCCGAGATCGGCATGGTCATCACGGTCGATCGGGGTCGCTTCCGCGTTCTGATCTTTGATCGGGACGTGACCGCCACCAAGGCGCGTCAACTCGGCCGGAAGGGCGTGATCGTTGGCGACCGCGTTCGCGTGGTTGGTGACACGTCCGGCGGGGAAGGCACGCTGGCGCGCATCGTCCAGGTCGAGGAGCGCGAGACGGTATTGCGCCGCACGGCCGATGACGACGACCCGTACGAACGCCCCATCGTGGCGAACGCCGACCAGCTCGTCATCGTCACTGCGCTCGCGGATCCCCCGCCGCGTACCGGGATGATCGACCGCATCCTGGTTGCTGGCTACGACGCCGGCATCCAGCCGCTGCTTGTCCTCACCAAGGCCGATCTTGCGCCACCCGATGGACTCGTCGCACAGTACGAGCCGCTCGGTGTCCTGGTGGAGGTGGTCTCGCCCGGCGCCGACCTCGACCCGTTGCGCGCGAGGCTGCGTGCGCACCGTAGCGTTTTCGTCGGCCACTCCGGTGTCGGGAAGTCCACTCTCGTCAACGCCTTGATCCCTGGCGCCGATCGCGCGATTGGTGCGGTGAACGTGGTCACCGGGCGGGGCCGGCACATCTCCTCCTCGGCCATCGCGCTCCGACTGCCGGACTCAACCGACTCCTGGGTTATCGATACTCCCGGCGTACGGTCCTTCGGCCTCAGCCACGTCAGCCGTGACCGGATCATCGCCGCCTTCGATGACCTGAGGGCCATCACCGAAAATTGCCCACGGGGTTGCCGACATGATGAGACAGCTCCGGAGTGCGCCCTGGACACCGCTGTCGCGAACGGCGATCTCTCCCCCTCCCGCCTTGAGTCTTTTCGCCGGATGCTGGGCTCCGGCCAGTAGCGTAGGCACATGCCCGTCCCCGACACCGCGAGAACAGGGCCTAACGATGCGCTCCACCGCGGCCTGACCGACGACCTCCGGCTGGCCCATCTGCTCGCCGATGACGCCGACTCGATCGCCATGAGCCGCTTCAAGTCGCTCGACCTGCATGTCACTGCGAAGCCAGACCTTACGCCGGTCTCCGACGCCGACACCGCGGTCGAGCAGGCAATCCGGCGCACGCTGAGCCGTGCCCGACCACGTGATGCGGTGCATGGGGAGGAAATGGCCGACACCGGGTGGGGGCCGCGTCGTTGGGTGATCGACCCAATCGACGGCACGAAGAACTTCGTCCGTGGAGTGCCGGTATGGGCAACCCTGATTGCCTTGATGATCGGCGACAAGCCAGTCGTGGGAGTGGTGAGCGCGCCCGCGCTCGGTCGCCGCTGGTGGGCGAGTCTTGATGGCGGAGCGTACGCCGGCAAGTCGCTGATGTCGGCAACCCAAATCCACGTCTCCAACGTTGCGACCATCGAGGATGCCTCGCTCAGCTACGCCTCGATCTCTGCATGGGTCGAGGCACGCCAAGGCCAGCAGTTCGTCGACCTGCTCCGTCGCTGCTGGCGGACGCGTGCCTACGGGGACTTCTGGTCCTACATGCTGCTCGCTGAGGGCGGAGTCGACATCGCCTGCGAGCCTGAGCTGGCGCTGCATGACATGGCCGCCTGCTCGATCGTCGTGACCGAGGCCGGCGGGAGCTTTACTGATCTCGACGGCCGTCCAGGGCCACTGGGAACCGGTGGATACGCCACCAACGGTCGGCTGCATGACGCCGTCCTGACTCAGCTAGCCCTCAAGAACGACGACCGCCTCGATGATCATAATGATGATCAAGGCGTCGGTGATTCTTCCCGCACCTGATCCGCACCCGCGCGCGCCCGACGGCCGCATTCTCGGCGTCCTGCTGGCTGCCGGAGCCGGGCGTCGCGCTGGCGGACCGAAGGCGCTGCGGGTCGACGCCGACGGCACGTCCTGGCTGGAGCGCTCGATCAAGGTGTTGCGCGACGGCGGCTGTGACGCCGTCATCGTCGTGCTCGGCCGCGAGGCCGCACGTGCCCGCGACCTTTTTGCCAGCTCCACTCTTGCTGCCGACCCTGCCATCACGTTGGTCGACGCCCCCGACTGGCAGCAGGGCATGGGCAGCTCGCTGCGCACCGGCCTGGTCGCTGCGCAGTCGGTGCCATGCCAGGCGGTGCTGGTACACCTCGTCGACCTTCCCGACGTGACAGCTCAGGTGGTACGCCGTCTGATCCAGCAAGCCCCGCCCGGAACCGCGACGCTGGCCCGCGCCACCTATGGCGGCCAACCCGGCCACCCGGTCCTCGTCGGCCGCGACCATCTGGCATCGATCATGGTCGGCCTGACCGGAGACAGCGGAGCCAAGAGTTATCTTCTCCAGCGCGGCGCTCATAGTGTGGAATGTGGTGATCTGGCAAGCGGCCAGGACCACGACACGTAATGTCGGCGACGAAAGGCGGGAGCGAGCTAGCTGTGTTGATCTCCGCCACCTTGAGTCCGGCAACGATCGGCGATGCGCTGCGGAGCACTGGCTACCTTCCTAGCGAGGGGTTGTCGACGGTCCTCTTCCTGGCTACCGCGATGAACCGGCCGCTGCTGCTCGAGGGCGAACCTGGCACCGGCAAGACCTCTCTTGCCGAGGCATGGGCGATCATCACCGGGGCCGAGCTGATCCGGCTCCAGTGCTATGAGGGCATCGAAGCCAGCCAAGCTCTCTATGACTGGGACTTCGCCCGGCAGATTCTGCACATCAGGGCCGTCGAGGCGGCAGCCGGGGATGATCTTGACGCCAGGGCGCTCGAGGAATCACTGTTCCACGAGCGATTTTTGCTGGAGCGTCCGATTCTCAAGGCGTTGCGATCATCCAACGCTGTACTGCTGATCGACGAGATCGACCGTGCCGACGATGAGTTCGAGGCCTTTCTGCTCGAGGTGCTGTCCACCTTCGCCGTCACCATCCCCGAATACGGAGAGGTGCGAGCGGCGATCCCGCCGATGGTTGTGCTCACCTCCAACCGAACCCGCGAACTGCATGACGCTCTCAAACGGCGTTGCCTCTACCACTGGATCGACCATCCACAACTTGCGCGCGAGATCGAGATCATCCGGACCCGATTGCCGGATGTGAGTGCTGAGCTGGCGACCCAGGTGGCCTCCGCCGTGCAGCGAATCCGAGCCAGCGAGGACATCCTGAAACCGCCAGGCGTTGCCGAGAGCCTGGACTGGGCTCGCGCTCTGGAGCGTCTCGGGCATGAGCAGCTGGACGTCGCGGCTGCCGCAGAGACCCTCGGTGCGGTCCTCAAGTACCGCGAGGACGCCGATCGGGTCCGACGCGCACTGGCGACGATCCTCGCTCGTTAGCCGGCTATGACCGCTCCGACACGTCCGGCGCCTGACGAGCTGCTCGTCGGCTTCGCCAACGCGCTCCGAGCGGCGGGCATGGCTGTGACCCCAGACCGGACCAGTGCCTTCGTCGAGGCAGTCGCGCTGACTGGATTCGATGATCGAGCAGCGACCTACTGGTCCGGCCGCGCGACCCTATGCTCCTCGCTGGACGACTGCGAGCTTTACGACCGAGCCTTTACCGCCTGGTTCGCGCCTTCACCCCAGGAGTCGGGGGCTGGCAGCCGCGGTCCGGCGCCCCGACAGCCGCAAGCCTCACTGAGCGCTGAGCCGGGTTCCGGCGACACAGCCGGGGATGTCCTCCTCACCGCACGCGCAAGCACTGCGGAGGTGTTGCGCTACCGCGATGTGGGAAGCCTGAGCGAACAGGAGCGAGCCCAGCTGGCGACGCTCTTCGAAAGCCTCGATGTTGTGCCACCCCTGCGGCGCGCACTTCGACAAAGGCCGCACCATCGCGGCTCTGTCGACTTGCGGCGTACGCTGCGCGCCCAGCTGCGCGCGGGCGGCGAGCTGGCTCGGCTCCGCCGCAGGCGGGCGGGGGTACGACGCCGACGGGTCGTCTTGCTGATCGACATATCCGGATCGATGCAGCCGTACGCGGATTCCCTCTTACGTCTGGCGCACCGCATCGTCCGTGCGATGCCTAACCAGGTCGAGGTATTTACCATTGGCACCCGGCTTACCAGAATCAGTGCAGCCCTCCGGGTGCGCCAGCCCGACGAGGCGTTGGTGGCGGTGGGGCGGCTGGTGCCTGACTGGTCTGGCGGCACCCGGCTGGGCGAGGTGATCGGCGCGTTCGTGAACCGCTGGGGGCGGGGCGGTCTCGCGCGCAGCGCGGTCGTGGTGGTTGCGAGTGACGGCTGGGAACGCGGCGATGCACAACTGCTCGGCGACGAGATGCGGCAGCTCCGGCTGCTCGCGTACGCGGTGATCTGGATGAACCCGCATCATGGAAAGGCGGGGTACGCTCCGATCCAGACCGGTATCCAGGCCTGTCTGCCTCATCTTGATCGGATGGTCGCGGGACACTCGCTGGCGACCTTCGCTGAACTTCTGGAGGTGCTCGGCGATGCCTGAGGGGCGTACGGATGCGTGATGTCCTCAGCGAGCTTCTCGCATGGTGGCGGGCAGGCGAGACCGTCGGTGTGGGCACCGTCGTCGGCACCTGGCGTTCGGCGCCCCGGCAGCCCGGAGCGGCCATGTTGGTCGGGCCAGATGACTCGGCTGTGGGGTCTGTCTCCGGAGGTTGCGTGGAATCTGCGGTCTACGCTCTCGCGCAAGAGGTGATCGCTAACGGCCACCCCGTGCTGCAGCGGTACGGCGTCAGCGACAATGACGCGTTCGCCGTCGGCCTGACCTGCGGCGGGATTCTGGACGTCTTCGTCGAGAAGGTGTCGCAGCAGACGTTCCCCGAGCTCGCTGAGGTTGCGGCCGACATCGACGCCGGCCGCCCCGTGGCCATTGCCACGGTGGTCGAACATCCTGACCCCAGGAGGGTGGGCCGGAGAATGATCATCCGGCCAGCTGAAGACTCCCCGATCGTCGGCTCGATGGGCACCCCACGGGCTGACGCCGCTGTTGCCGACGACGTCCGCGGCCTGCTGGCGGCAGGCAAGACTGAATTGCTCACTTACGGTCCGGACGGTCAGCGGCGCGGCGAGGGCATGCGCGTTTTTGCGGCCAGCTACGCGCCACGCCCTCGGATGCTGGTCTTCGGGGCCATCGACTTCGCAGCCGCCGTCGCCCGGCTCGGCAGCTTCCTGGGGTATCGAGTGACTGTGTGCGACGCGCGACCTGTGTTCGCGACACGGACCAGGTTTCCTGACGCCGACGAAGTGATCGTCGACTGGCCTCACCGTTATTTGGCTTCCGAGGTCGACGCGGGCCGGATCGATGCCCGTACGGTCATCTGCGTGCTGACCCACGACCCCAAGTTCGACGTACCAGTCTTGGAGATTGCGCTGCGCCTTCCCCATGTCGGCTACATCGGCGCCATGGGCTCACGCAAGACCCATGAGGAGCGGCTCCAGCGGCTACGTGAAGCAGGGCTCACCGAGGTCGAGATCGGACGACTGTCCAGTCCGACCGGCCTTGATCTTGGAGCGCGCACACCGGAGGAAACGGCCGTGTCGATCGCCGCCGAGATCATTGGCCAGCGCTGGGGTGGTCAAGGTGGCCGGCTTGCGGAGCTCACCGGTCGCATCCATCACTGAGCCTCGTGAGGCTGGGCTAGGAGCTCTCGATCTTGACGAGGCTCTGTGGCGTCACCCCCCGGAGTTTCCATGATCATCTCGGGGAGTTACATTTGCCTCCTAGGCCGGCACCGTCGCCAGCCAGTCGCGCATTCACGCGCTCCGGGGGCGACAGTCCAACTGAAAAGGAGTGGCGTATGCGAATTTCAGTAACTGTCGACGGAGTCACCTACACCGACGACGTTGAGCCGCGAACACTGCTGGTGCAGTATCTCCGATACGGGCTGGGCAAGATCGGCACCCTCGTCGGATGTGATACGAGCAACTGCGGCGCCTGCACGGTGCTCCTCGACGGCCTGAGTGTGAAGTCGTGCGCGGTGCTTGCCGTCCAGGCGGACGGGCACGAGATAACGACCATCGAGGGCCTTGCCAGCGATGGGGAGCTGCATCCGATGCAGCAGGCCTTCCACGAGAACCACGCACTCCAGTGCGGGTTTTGTACCCCGGGAATGATCATGCAAGCCACGTCTCTGCTAAAGGAAAATCCTGATCCGTCAGACCAGGAGATTCGCGATGGGCTCGAGGGCAACCTGTGCCGCTGCACCGGTTACCAGAACATCGTGAAGGCTGTGCGCCAGGTAGCGGGGAGCCTCCAATGACCATTACAGAGGAATCTCCCGAGAGCACCCCCGAGATTGGCCGCCCAAGGCTCCGCAAAGAGGATCAGCGGCTGATTACCGGTCGGACTCGATTCACCGACAATCTCTCCGTCCCCGGCATGCTGTTCCTCGGCATGGTGCGCAGCCCCATCGCGCACGCGAAGATCACATCTATCGACGTGGCCGAGGCGAAGGCCTCACCTGGTGTGGTCACGGTCTTCACTGGATCTGATCTTGCCAACGATGTGGGCCCAATGCCGTGTGGCTGGCCGCTCTCGCCCGAGGATCATGTCCCGGAGTACCACCCGGTCGCTATCGACGAGGTCAACTTCGCAGGCGAGATTGTGGCAGTGGTCGTGGCTCGGAGCGCCGAAGCTGCCCGCGACGCGATGGAGCTGGTCGATGTCGAGTACGAAGATGAGCCGGTTGTCCTCGATACCGCGGCTGCCGCGGCTGGGCCTCCGTACGTCCATCCCGACTGGGGGACGAATGTGTCGACTCATTGGGTCTTCGACTCGGCCGAGGCGGGCACTGGTACTGATGTCAAGGATGAGATTGAAAAGGCTCGTCAGGACGGCATCGTGCTGGAGCGGACCTTCCGGCAGCAGCGGCTGATTCCGGCGTTCATGGAACCGCGTTCCTACCTGGTCGACCCGACCGGTGACCAGATCGTCTTCTGGTCATCGACCCAGGTGCCACACTTTCTTCGCGTCTTCACCTCGATTGCGACGAACACCCCTGAAACCAAGATCAGGGTGATCGCACCGGATGTCGGCGGCGGCTTCGGCGGCAAGCTGCAGGTCACGCCCGAGGAGTTCATTACCTTTACGGTGGCCAAGAAGCTGGGCAAGCCCATGAAGTACACCGAGACCCGCAGTGAGTCTTTGCAGGGTGCCCACCATGGCCGGGATCAGGTGCAGCGCCTGACATTGGCTGCCACAAAGGACGGCAAGGTCACCGCACTGCACGTCGACCTGCTTGTCGGCATGGGCGCGTACCTCGGTTTGGTGGGCCCGGCCGTTCCCATCCTCGGCGCCTACATGTACAACGCGATCTACAAGTTCGCCGCCTACCGCTTCGAGTGCAGAAACATCTTGACCAACAAAGTGCGCACGGATGCCTATCGCGGGGCCGGCCGCCCGGAGGCGACGTATGCCATCGAGCGGCTCATGGATGATCTTGCAGCCGAGCTGGACATGGATCCCTTGGAGCTGCGGGCCAAGAACTGGATCACCGCCGAGGAGTTTCCCTTCACCACCGTAGCCGGATACGAGTACGACTCCGGCAACTACGAGGCAGCCACTGCCAAGGCCAAGGAGCTGTTCGACTACGACGGGCTGCGGGCCGAACAGGCCGAACGCCGTGCCCGCAAGGACCCAGTACAGCTCGGGATCGGCATCTCGACATACACCGAGCAATGTGGGCTCGCCCCGTCGCGGATACTCGGGAGGCTGAACTACATCGCCGGCGGCTGGGAACACGCTGAGGTGCGGATGCTCCCACTTGGCACGGTCGAGGTCGTTGTCGGAACGAGCCCTCACGGACAAGGACATGAGACAGCCTGGAGTCAAATCGTGGCCGACAAGTTGGGGGTGGCTTTTGAGGATGTGGAAGTGCTGCATGGCGACACCCAGGTCGCTCAGCGTGGCTTGGACACCTACGGCTCCCGATCACTTGTCGTCGGCGCGACCGCGGTGCTCAAGGCCGCCGACAAGGTGATCGAAAAGGCCAAGCCCATCGCAGCGCACTTCTTGGAGGCGAGCGAGAATGATCTTGAGTTCAGAGGCGGCCACTTCTGGGTCAAGGGCACTGATACGGGCAAGTCGCTGGCTGAGATTGCCTTCGCCGCCCTCCAAGCGCATGCCTGGCCCGAGGGCTTCGAGCCGAACTTGGATTCTACGGCGTCCTTCGACCCTGAGGTCTACTCCTATCCGCACGGCACCCACCTCGCAGCCATTGAGGTGGACACCGAGACCGGAGCTGTGTCCATCCGCAAATACGTCGCCGTCGACGACATTGGGAAGGTGGTCAATCCGATGATCGTCGAGGGACAGGTACACGGCGGACTGACCCAGGGCATCGCGCAAGCGCTCTTCGAGGAAGCTGTCTATGACGACAACGGAACGCTGACCACTGGGTCGTTCGTGGACTACCTCGTGCCGTCGGCGCCGGACCTGGTCGACTTCGTCACCGACCGCACCGAATCGCCCGCATTCAGCAACGAGCTCGGCGCCAAGGGGGTCGGCGAGGCCGGCACGATTGCCTCAACTCCGGCCATCGTCAATGGCATCCTCGACGCGTTGCGCCCCCTAGGGGTGACCGATATCGAGATGCCGTGTACGCCAATGCGCGTCTGGAAGGCCATCCAAGGTGCGAAACCGATGACCCAGGACTCCGCAACACCGGGCGAAACCCAACCCCACTTCAGCAGCAAGGGGGACAACCCCCTTGAACCCCCGCCGCGCGCGCAAGAACACCCGGGAGCGCGCGGTGCCGACGCCGAAGGAGGCCAGGCGTGATTCCCGCGGCGTTCGACTACAAGGCGCCCACCAGCGTCGATGAGGCGCTGCAACTGCTCGCGGAGGGCGGCGACGACGCGAAGATCATCGCTGGTGGACAGAGCCTGCTGCCGGTGATGAAGCTCCGACTCGCGGCACCCGAGCTGCTGATCGACTTGGCCAAGATCGATTCGCTGAAGGGCGTCCGCGACGACGGCGACGCGATCGTCATTGGGGCGATGACACCCCACTTCGAAGTCGTGGGCGATCCGCTCGTGGCCGAGCATGCATCGCTGATCGCCCGATGCGTCGAGACTGTGGCCGACCCGCAAGTCCGGCATCGAGGAACCATTGGCGGGGCTTGCGCGCACGCGGATCCAGCGGGCGACCTTCCAGCACCGATGGTGGCCCTGGAGGCCGAGTTCGTGATCGCCGGTCCTGGTGGCCAACGACGAGTCACAGCGGCAGACTTTTTCCAAGATCTCTTTACGACTGCACTTGGAGATGACGAGATCTTGGTCGAGGTCCGAGTACCGAAATACACCGGCTGGGGCTCGGCGTACGAGAAGTTCGTCCGGGTGGCTCAACAGTGGGCGATTGCCGGCGTTGCGGCGACCGTCCAGACCGAAGGTGGCACCATTGCCGATGCCCGGATTGCCCTGACGAACATGGGACCGACACCAGTTCGGGCGCGTGCAGCCGAGCAAGCGCTGGCCGGCGTCGCGCTGGAACCCGATGCCGTCGCGGGTGCGTTGACCAGCATCGCTGACGGCACGGCGCCGCCTACCGACATCAATGGTGACCCGGAGTACCGCCGGCATCTGGTGTCGATCTTGGGTCGCCGTGCGGTGCTGGCGGCTGCCCGCGCATAGGACAGGATGAAGCTATGGACCTGACGCATCGCTTCATCGTGCCCGCCCACATAGACGAGGCGTGGAACGCCTTCAACAACCTGGAGGGGTTGGCTCCGTGCTTCCCCGGCGCCACGATCACGAGCATCGAGGGCGACGAATTTGCCGGATCCGTGAAAATCAAATTAGGCCCGGTCGCCATTGTCTACACCGGATCTGGCCGGTACGTGGAACGCAACGACGCGGAGCGGCGAGTGGTGATCGAGGCTCGCGGCAAGGACAAGCGGGGGAACGGGACGGCAACTGCGATTGTCACTGCCTCCTTCGCCGAAAGTGGCGAGCAGACCGACGTCGAAGTGCTGACCGACCTGGCGATCACAGGGAAGCCTGCGCAATTCGGCCGCGGAGTGATCTCCGATGTCAGCGACAAGTTGCTGGACCAGTTCCTCGCCTGCGTTTCCGGGCGTCTTGCCGAAGGCCTCGGTGAGACCGAGGAGGCGCCGTCGAGTGCAGCCTTTGCAGCGGATGCCGACGCCCGATTCGATGAAGCGGACACCGAGCAGACGATCGAGCTCGAAACCGTGCCCGCCGGAGCAGGGTCATCCGAAGTCGGGAGCAGCGCGGGGGCTGACGTTGCGTCATCAGCAACGGAGGCTACTCCTCCGACGGCTCCCCCAGCCTCCGAACCGTCCCGCTACTCCTCGCCATCGGGCGACGCCGGTCAAAGCGAGCTGAATGTGTTCAGCACCGTTGTGCCGGTTGTTCTGAAGCGCTACGGTCCGGCTCTCGCCGTCTTGGGACTGCTGGTGTTCATCGTGATCAAGGTCATCCGCCGCAAGTCGTGATCCATTGATGGACAGTGGGTTCTACGCGGTCACTGTTTGCGTCTTGATCCACTGTGGCAACAGTTGGCTGCTCGTCGTGCGGGCGCCTGGCGTCGGGTACGCGCCGAACATGATCGGAATGATCGGTGGCCATGTTGATGTCACCGATCCGGAGGCCGATGTGCTGGAAGCGACCGCGCGACGGGAAGTCGCCGAGGAGGTCGGTCTTGATCTTTCTGGAGTGCCGTTGACGTATCTGGAGTCAGAGTTTTTCATCACCGACGGCGGTGAGCGGCAAGTCACCGTGACGTTCTCAGCCCCAGCACGATCTGACGATGAGCCGTACGTGAACGCACCGGATGAGTTGGCCGAGGTTGGCTGGTGGCGTCTTAACGATCTTGAAGCCGATCCCCGCTGCCCGACATGGCTGCCAGCACTCATCCGCCGATGTGCCCAGAGGCTGTCGAAGGGAGCCTAAGGTCAGCTGCCCCCGAGCTTGTCGAAGGGCAGGTGCTTCGACAAGCTCAGTGCGCACTCGCTAGCCCAGCGCCCTGAGGCGTACGGTCTCCGGCATGCTCTGAAGCTTGTCGATCAACTCAGCTGT
>DATLPF010000115.1:0-13315 GCA_035535875.1 Propionibacteriaceae bacterium | reverse complement strand
GTGCATCAGGTGTGCAGCACATCAGATTCTGAAATCGAGTCGGGTACGTCGCTCCAGTCAGTTATGTGACGTGTCATCGCCGGCGTATCCGGTCTGGCTGAGGTGAGCGGACGGTTGGGCGTGGGTGAATGGAGTCGATCGTCCGAGCAAGTGAAGAGGCCTAGGCAGGTTGGCAGCGGCACTCGATGAAGTCACCGACCCGAATCGCGCGGAGCTCGGACCAGGGCAGCCCGGTCCAGCCGGCATCGGCGTAGACCTCGTCCAACTCGGCCTCGGAGAGCTGAAACATCTCCGTTCGCGGGCCCGGCGACTTCGGCCGCCCTCGCCCAACGGACCGCCTCCGTACCCGCAACAGCCGCCGTTGATGGTTAAGAAGCCTCGGGACCTACTCGTGGGGACCTTAGCTGCGACGCTTGGCGTCATGGCGGGCTGTACTTTTGGTCCGGCCATCAGCGACGACGGCGCTACCTCGTCAACAGCCGCGGCGAGTCCGACCGCCCAGCGGCACTGCCACGACGGTAAGCGAACGTCAATGGGCGAAGGTGATCAAGGACCCGGACGCTCACGCTGGAGAGCGGTACATCATCTTCGGGGAAGTTCAGACAGTTTGACTCCGCAACCGGGAGGGACGTCTTCTGGGCTGACACCGCTCACAAGAACACCACATCGAGCGGGTTCTTCGACGGTGCGAACACTGTGATGCGGGGGCGGGGAGAGCGATCTGGGCGACGTCGTCGAAGGAGATGTGTTCGAAGCGACGGTGACCGTGTCGGGTGCCTCTGACTACAAGACTCTTCTTGGTGGACGTACCGCTGTTCCGGAGTTGTCGATAGAAACGATCAAGGTTATCGGGCACAACTCTTAACTAGAGATCGCGATTACTGAGCCTGCGGCCGCCACCACCCCCGCTCGGGGAACCATGCGAGGGCGCCCTGCGAGACCATGGATCCGCATATCCAGACGTGGCTCACTCCGGATGGCAACGTTGGCGGTTCAGTCGGTAACGGTGCATCGTTGCGCGCCTCAGGCTGGGACTGAACTGCGAAGTCGCTGTCATCGGTGGCCATAGAAGGCGTGGCGTTCGCCGTCCGGATAGGCGGCCAGCTTCATTGGCACATCGTTGTTCTTCTCGAGAACGGCTTCAACTCAGCGGGCCATGACGTCGTCGAGTCCGACAGTCCCCGAGTGACCTTGGGGACGAACCTGCACGACGCCCGGCTTTCCTCCGCCTCTTCGTGCAAACGGTGAGAGGGGTCACAGAGAGATGCGACGCCTCACGCGTGTCAGGATGTCGGTGGACGTTGGTGCAAAAATTGGATGGGTAGGCCGGTTGCTGTACTCCGCTGCTATACGACCAGTCCATTCCAAGCGAGGTCTCCGATCTTGCGCTATTCCTTGAGCCTTACTCTCGCCGATCTGCTCTGGACGGTCTGGCCGGCGCGGTCGGACGATTCCGTTGTGATCGGCGACAGAAGGTGCGGGCTGACGTCATGAACGGGTTGGCGTCGCGCCATCCTGGCCGCAAGGGGGCGTGAGTGGATCGGGACGTCTTCGTCGGCCGCGAGCCGGAACTTGCCGATCTACAGCGCCGCTTGGCGGCTACCCAGGCCGCCGGAGGTGCGGTAGTCCTCTGCGAGGGTGAACCCGGGATGGGGAAGACGGCGCTGGCCGCCGAGCTGGCGCGCCGGGCCCGCGATCAAGGCTTTGTTGTGGCCTGGGGTTCGTGTCTGGAAGGGGAGGGGGCGACGGCCTACCGGCCGTGGACGCAGGTCGTCGGCGCGCTCGGTGGGGGCGTCATCGACTTGATCACTGATCCGGCCGCGGTTGGCAACGCCAGCCGATTTCGGATATTCGACGACGTCGTCGAGGCGCTGCGCGCGGCCAGCGCCGGCAGCGGGATGCTGGTGGTGCTGGACGACCTGCATTGGGCCGACGTCGCGTCGCTGCGGTTGTTGCAGGTGGTCGCGTCCGAAGCTTCCAGCTGCCGGATGCTCGTGCTCGGCCTGTACCGGGGCGCGGACGCCTACCCGCGTGCGGAGGTGGCGGCGCTGCTGCCGGCGATCCTCCGCGAGCGGACGGCGAGCCTGCTTACCCTGCACGGGCTGGACGCGGTTGATGTCGAGCAGCTCGCGGCCGCTGCCCTGCGCCACCGACCGCAAGAGGCGGACCTGCGGGCCGTGCAGGAGCGCGCCGAGGGAAACCCGCTGTTCGTGCTCGAGCTGCTGCGCCTAGTGCGCAAGGCCGGCTCAGCGAGCGCGCTGCCCGCCGGCGTACGTGAGGTGATCGGAGGCCGGCTCGACCGCGTGCCGCCCGCCACCCGCGACCTGCTAAGACAGGCCGCTGTGCTGGGCCGCGACTTCCCGCTTGACCTCCTCGCCGCAGTCGCCGGCGAGCCCGCCGCCGAGCTACTCGACAGGCTCGAGCCCGCAGTGGTCGACGAGTTGGTGACCGAAGCAGACGGCCAGAGATTGCGCTTCGCGCACGCGCTGATCCAGGAGGTGGCCTATGCCGAGCTGTCGATGGCGCAGCGCCAGCGACTACATCGGCGCGCGGCGCACGCGATCGAGGCTCCAGACGGGGCCACGGACGGTGCCGACGACGAGCTCGACGCCCTGGCGCATCACCTGCGGCAGGCGGCCCCGCTCGGCGACGCTGACGTGGCTCTTCGAGTGACCCTGCAGGCGGCGCAGCGGGCCCGCGGGCAGCTGGCCTACGAGCACGCCGCATTCCAATACCGGCAGGCGTTGCAGCTACTGCCCCTGGTCACGAATGCCTCGCCCGACCGACGGCGGCAGCTGCTGCTCGGGCTGGCGCGCTGTGAGTTCCGCTCCGGCGCTGTTGAGGCCGCTTGGCAGTCCTGCCGCGCGGCGGCCGACCTGGCGCGTGCCGCCGGCGACGCCTTGGCAATGGCGGACGCGGCGACCGTGCTGCGCGACGTGTCGAACACGCCGATCCAAGACGAGCTGCACGCCCTGTGCCGAGAGGCGCTGACAATGCTGCGCGGCGCCGATCCGGTCCGCGAGGCACGGCTGCTCGGGCAGCTGGCCATCACGGCCGACACACTCAATGAACCCGAGCCGGGTCTGAGCCAACGAGCTGAGCTGTGCGCTGAGGCGACCGGCGATCCGGACGCGCGGCATCTTGCTCTGCAAGCCCGAGCAATCGAGCTCGTCGACATCCGCTACACCCTCGAGCGAATGGCGGTTGGCGAACGGGCCGTGCGGCTCGGTCGTGAAACCCTCAGCGACGAGTACCAGGCGTGGGGTCACGCCTGGCGGATCGACGCGTTCTGGCAGCTCGGTCGGCGGGTCCAGCTGGACGCCGAGGTGGCCGCGCTGGCCAAGGTCGTCGCGCATATGAAGGAGCCCCTCTGGCTGTGGCGACTAAACATGACCCAGGCGTCGATGGCGCTCATGGAAGGGCGGTATGACGAGGCTCGCAGGCTTGCCGACAAGGCGCTGGTAATCGGGCGGCGAGGCGGGCATCAGGGTGCTGGCTTCTTGGACCTGGTGTTCTCCGACCACCTGTCGGCGCAGACCGGCGACGGGCAGCCCGAAGTCGAGCAAGGAGTTCGCGCCTTCGCCGAGCAGGGGCCGATACTGACCCGTGCCTGGCTGATGAACGTTCTAGTCGAGGTCGGCCGGATCGACGAGGCGGCCGAGTTGTGGCGCTCCGTCGTCGTGCCGCACATCGACGCGATGCCACGTCGCGTCCCAGAGTGGATCGTCGCCAGGTCTGCGTTCGCGGACATGTGCGCGCTGCTCGGCGACACCGCAGTCGCACCGAAGATCTACACCGACCTGCTGCCGTTCGCCGACAAGCAGGTGGTCGCCGGCGCGTTCACGCCCTCTCGTGGACCGGTCGCTCTCTACCTGGGGAAACTCGCCCACCTGCTGGGCGAGCGGGACACCGCCGAAGCCCACCTGACCAGCGCGCTGCACCTTGCCGCGGCAATGGGATCGCGCCCGTACCAGGCATACAGCCACCTTGAGCATGCCCGGTTGCTGTTGACGCACCCCACTCGCACCGACATCAAGGACGCCCGAACCCACCTCGACGCCGCACTGCACACCGCCCGAACCCTCGGCATGAAGCCGCTGGCGGTCCAGGTGCTGGCACTGGCCGCCCAGCATCGGCTCGACCGCGACAGCCCGCTCTCCGGCAGGGAGGGGCAGATCGCCGGCATGGTCGCCGAGGGGCTGAGCAACCGCCAGATCGCCGGCCGGCTGCACCTGTCGGAGCGCACCGTCGAGAACCACGTCGCCAACATCCTGAGCAAATTGGGGTTCGACTCCCGCGCCAGGATCGCCGCCTGGCACGCCGGTCGCCGTGGCGCAGATTGAGTACCGCACTAGGTAATTCCACGGGTCACACCAGCCAGGTCCGCAGATAGCTTCGTCTCCATGTACGCAGTTGTAGGCATCTGGAACATGGACCCGGCCGGCCGTGAGGAGCAGGACCGAGGCCTGCGCGACCTGATCATCCCGTCGGTGCGGAGGCATCCAGGCTTTTGCGCCGGGTATTGGATGCGCGATCCGGAGAGTGGCAAGGGCCACACAACGATCGTGCTGGACAGCGAGTCGTCGGCGCGGGCGTTCAAGGACGCCGTGCTCGGCAACGCCCGTGACCAGGCCAAGGCCGGCATTACCAACGACTCGCTGGCTGTCGTCGAGCTGCTTGCTCAAGCCCACCCCGTTGAGGAGCTCCAATGACCACCGCAACCCGCACCAATGTGCCCACCGGTCAAGTCTGGCCCGCCCGTACGCTCGCCCTGATCTCTGCGGTGTTCGCCGCCGGTTTCATCGTCGACGGGTTGTTCGGGATGATGATCCCGGAGCTTGCCTACGACGGGCGGCCCGTAGTGTGGGACGCGGTGCTCCGGGCCGTGCTGCACCTCGGCCAGATCGCCGCCGCGAGCGCGATCGGCACGGCGGGCTTGGCCGGTAGTGGCCTCACTGCCCGGATCGGGCTTCCCCTGTGGATCGTCGGCGGAGTCTGCTTCGTCGCTGGTGAACTGCTCTATCTCGTCGCACCCAGACCGGCGGACATCGCGTTCCAGGTCGGCTCGGTCGCGATCCTGGTCGGCATGGTGCTGGCAGGCGTCGGTGTGCTGCGCACCGGGCGCTGGACCGGTCCCGGGCGGTTCCTGCCGCTGACTACCGGGCTGTACGTCATCCCGCTCACCGGGGTGATCATCGCGGGAAGTGCTCAGCTGGCCGCGCTTACCGGCTACTCGGTGCTGTGGCTGCTGCTTGGCCTATCGCTGTACTCCGTCACTCGTGCAGGTCCGCCCGCGCCGGGCACCGATGACCGCCCAGACCTCGGCTGAGAGCCCAACGTCAAGTCGTCACCTCCTACTCAAGTCGGAGTACCCAGCGTCGCCAAAGAAGCAGGCAATCGAGAGGTCGAGATGAACATCCTCGCTACAACAGCCCTGTCCGTGGGCGCGATCGCCCTGTCGGCGTCACCGTCGACCGATGGGAGGCCCCAGGAGGCGCCGATCGACATCCATGTGGAGCGTAGCTGCCCGGCGTCCGACTCCTGCACTTTCTCGGCAAGCGGCGCGATCACCGATGAGGGCGTGGTCGTGACCGAATCGATCAAGGCGTTCGCGCTTGCAGCGGCCCGTGGTGGGGACGGCGGAGTGTGTGCGGACGGGAGGTCGGCCCGGCAACCCGATACCTGTTGCGGGTCGGTGGCCGGTTCCTCGATCCGAATGCAGTTCGGGAGCAGGAGCTCCGACAGGAGCGGTGGGGAGATCGTGATGGATGCCGCTGACTTCGGCCGGATCCTGGCTGGCCGGTCCGGTCCCGACGATGGCCAACCCTGGTGGCTGTTGGCCCACCACGGTCCCGCGATCGGCCTCGGCATGGTGATCGCCGGCGTCGGGCTCGCGCGACAGCCGGTGCTCGCCGGCGCCGGTCGTTGGCTGCTGCTAGCCATGGGCGGCTACGTGTTCGTGGTGATGTTCCCGGCTGTGTTCGGTCCGCTGGTGGCCGGCCGGATCGCGATCGGCGTGTGGATGCTCATGTTCGCCGCCCTCGGCGCAAGCCTGGTGCGAGCCGACCCCTCCGTTCGTGTCCTCACCGAACGGGCATAGCCGATGAACACAAGATTGGCTGGCACTGTTGCCGCTCTCATGGCCTTGGCGTTGATCGTCGGCGGGTGCAGCGGTGGCAACACCACCGACCAGCCAGCGGCTGGCGCGGCCACCTCGTCGACCATGTCTGCGGCCGACACTGCGAAGCCGGTCGGTGTTATTGCGATTGGGCATTCCGGCCTGACTGGTGAGAACTCCGATCCGAGCCAGCCTGGTCAGGTCGCCCTCGAGAACTCGTGGGCGACCGGCACGTCGCCTCAGGTCAACAGCATCTACCGGCGGCTCGTCGCCGTCCGTCAGGAAACCGACGGCCATGTCGCCAACACCGCCGAAGGTGGTGCGCCTGCGTCCACGCTGGCGGCGCAGGCGCAACGCGCTCTCGAAACCGTGGCCGCTCCGGCACTGGTCGTGGTCCAGACGATCGACGGCGATATCCGTTGTGACGGGACAGATCGCACGCACGTAGCCGAGTTCGGGGTTGCGCTCGCAGACGCCTTGCAGGTCGTCACCACGGCCTCTCCCGACTCACGGATCCTGGTGGTCGGACAGCTCGGGCGACCCAGTCCGTCGTTTGTCAAGAAGCTGGTCGCCGAGGACCCGACCGTGAAGGAGGAACTCACAGGAACTGGCATGTGCGACTTCTTCGGGCCAGATGGGATGCTGAACGACGAGGCCTTCGACACACTGACGTCCATCATCGAGGACTACGAGACCGAGCAGGCCCGGGTGTGCGCCATGGTGCCCAATTGCCGGACCGACGACGGAGCTCGCGCCGCGTACGTAGATCGCCTCGAGAACTTCTCCAGCGATTGGAACCACCTGAACGTACGCGGACAGGCCGAGGCCGCAGAGATCGCATGGCCTGCGGCCGCCGCTCTTTTGGAGTTGTCATGACCTCCGCCGATGGGGCTGTCCCACCTATCACGCGGCTGCAGCGGCCGGACGTCCGGTCGATGTGGCAGTCGGAGGTCTTGCATCGGACGCCCTGGGTGCAAGCCGTATCGGCGAGGGCGGCTTCGCCAGCCTCACCCGGGTGAGGGCGCAGTCTGTCCTCGTGCGAGCGGAGTCGATCGAGCGGGCACGGCAGCTGCTGTGGGACGACATGCGTCTGGTCGTCGAGCCCGGAGGCGCAAAGGCGCTGGCCGCACTCCTCCAGGGTGCCATGTCCCGACAGCCGGTGAGCACATTGCAGTGGTGGTTTGCGGCGCCAACGCCGACCCAGCGGACCTGACGCGCCTAGCGGCAGGCGTCCGCCCGCGCTAGCTGAATGGCGGGTTGCTTACCACTCTGCTTACCAATCGGTCCGCGTCCGGCGGGACAGAGGCGCACGTTGGCGACCGTTCGCCACGCTCACGACCCGTTATTCGAAGCAGCGGGGTTGTCGATGGCATGGAAAAGATCAGGGTTTGAGTCTTTAAGCTTCATCTTTGCTCAACGTGAAGACTTGCTCCCACTTCCTTTCAAGATCATATTCCGTCAAGATTCCGTCACTCGTTGAGAACTCGTGAGTAACAACGAGCAATGCTGAACAGGGAAATACCTAGTGAGAAGGCATTTCGGGGGCATTGACCTTGATCCGAAAGCCCTGCGGAAAGGTTCGAATCCAACAACTACAAGATGTTGGATGTGCCGCGGAACTGGCTGCGATCGTCCGGACACACGCTGTCGTCGTCGCGGTAGAAGGGCTCGGACACGATCCACTCCATGCCGTCGGCGCGTTGCTGCTAGAGCTCCCCGGCCTCTCGAATCGAGTCCTGCCGCGTCGGTCGAACGTGTTTCGTCTCACCTATCGCCGCCGGATGGCTGAGGATGCACGCACGCATTTCCAGCAGGTCGCTGAACGGCGAGGACGTGTCGCGGATGAGCTCTGCCAGAAGGTGCTCGTCAGCGAGGACGAATTCGCGCGTGCTCGCCTCACCTAAGCAGCCCGGAGCAGCTGCTCCGTGGATGGCTGAGTTATTGACGACTTTGCATCGCCAGCTCACGGAAAACGTTGGCGCCATCGCACCAGGAAACTGCCGACTCCAGTACGGCCAAATCGGTGCGGCCGCCTCCGCGGCTGTGACCGCCCGCGGCATCCGCCGGCCTTAGGGATCGCAGGGCGACGGGTTATCCACAAGTCAGGCGCTGTCCGCATCGATCCTGGTTAGTTGTGGCTTGATGGGGTGCCCATCTGCACGAGCGGAGAGGCGGGTGGGCGTACAGGAGGTGAAGAGACACCGCGGCCGTGATACCCCAGCGCCGACTCGCCCCATTTTCACGCGGCCCTCCGGGAGTAGCTCCAGATGAGAAGACCTACTGGCGGGGACCGGACCACAAACATCCCAATCGCGAAGCCCTAATCAGGGCAGGAAGGAACCAAATCATGGACGAACGCGAGGAGGTCGTTGCTGACGACAAACTGCTGCTTCGGATCGAGGAAGCTGCGAAGCGCCTAGGCATCGGTCGATCATTGATGTATCGGCTTATGCTCAGGGGCGAGGTGCAGTCGGTTCCGCTTGGCCGGCTTCGCCGTATTCCGGCGGAAGCGCTGCGTGAGTACGTCGAGCGGTTGCGGGTGGAGGCGTCGGGCAAGTCGCCGGCCGCGTAGCTGATCATGGGCACGCGGAACCCGAACCGAGCATCATCGATCTATTTCGGCGCTAACGGCAATTGGCACGGTCGCGTGACTGTTGGCTATCGGGATGACGGGAGCCTTGATCGGCGGCATGTGGAGAGCAAGTCCAAGGCGACTGTTATAGCGCGCGTGCGGCAGCTGGAACGGGATCGCGACAACGGGAACGTCCGTCGGATCGGTCAGCATTGGACGGTCGAGTCGTGGCTACAGCATTGGCTGGAGAACATTGCTAGACCGAGCATCCGGGACAGCAGCTTCAACGCATACCGGGTCGCGGTGAACAAACACCTAATCCCGGGGCTTGGCAAGCACCGCTTGGAGCGGCTGGAGCCGGAGCATCTTGAGAAGCTGTACCAAAGGATGATCAAGTCCGGCGCTCGGCCGGGGACCGCGCATCAAGTGCATCGGACGATCCGCGCGGCGCTGGGTCAGGCCCAGCGGCGTGGGCACGTCTCGCGGAACGTGGCGGCTCTGGCGAAGCCGCCGCGGGTTCAGGTTGAGCCGGTGCGTCCGTACTCGGTTGATGAGGTGCAGCGGATCTTGGATGCAGCGATGCAGCGGCCGAACGGCGCACGCTGGGCGATCGCGCTCGCTCTCGGACTGCGGCAAGGGGAGGCCACGGGCCTGCGCTGGGACGATGTGGACCTCGAGACAAGGTCGCTGCGGATCCGAGGCACGCGGCCACGCCCGGTCTATGAGCACGGGTGCGGAGGCACCTGCGGACGCAAGGCCGGCTTGTGCCCCAAACGCATAAGGCTGAATCCGGAGGTCGGCGAGGCGAAGTCGCAGGCCGGCCGACGGGTCGTGGGCCTCCCTGATGAGCTAGTGCAGCTGCTCCTGGCTCATCGATCAATCCAGGACGAGCAGAGGACCAGGGCCCGCCAGCTATGGCAGGAAGGAGGCTGGGTGTTCGCCTCGGCGCGGGGCAAGCCGCTGAGTCTCAACTCTGACTATCGGGAGTGGAAGGTGCTCCTTCAGGCGGCCGGCGTGCCCGATGGCCGGTTGCACGATGCGCGGCACACGGCGGCGACCGTTCTGCTCGTTCTGGGCGTGCCCGAGCGGACAGTAATGAGCGTAATGGGGTGGTCGAGCACGACGATGGCAGCGCGCTATCAGCACGTGACGGATCCGATTCGGCGTGATGTGGCCGACCGGATCGGCGGCCTGCTGTGGGCGGACCGGAAGGGTGTAAGTGATGCCAATTGAGACGACAATTGAGACGATGCCAGGCCGGCTGCGCCGGCCGGAAGGGTGCGCCTCAGCGTTTGCCCTGGTGGGAACGGCGGAGGATGCGGGATTCGAACCCGCGAGGGCGTGAACCCAACCCGCTTTCCAAGCGAGCGCCATAGGCCTCTAGGCGAATCCTCCGCGCGGAAGGTTACCGGCATTGCCAAGCACGGGCGAACCGGACGCCACCGGTCTCCTTTGAGATGCCGCTAGCCGCTGGGCGAGAGCGCACCAACTGCCCGTCCCTTGCGCCCGGCACGGGCAGTGACTGCGCGCTCGGGGGAGGTGACAACCATGAATCACATGCTTGATAGTTTCTCGACGCCGTGTGTCGCGCAGTCGCGCCGCTTGAAGGCTCACCTAGTCTCTGCCGAAAGACCAATCGCTCGACGCATCACGGAGAAAGCTCAATGTCCTTGCATATCAAGTCCAACGGCACCAGCACGCGCATCCAATTCGTCCTGCCGGACGATATCCACGATGGGCCCATCTCGGCAGTCGGCACTTTCAACGACTGGGTGCCGGGAGCCCACAAGCTGGTACGCCGCAGCAACGGCACCCGGAGTGTCAGCGTGGCGGTGCCAGCGGGTCAGGCGATCAAGTTCCGCTACCTCGGTGCGGGCGGCGTCTGGTTCGACGACGATGATGCCGACGCCATTACGGCAGAGGGCTCACTGATCAACGCCTAGATTGGGCCGGCTGGGCCCGGCATCAAGATCATTTAGCTGGCAGTGGCCAGTTCCAGCTTGCCGGCGTATTGGCCGCTCAGCTCCCGGTAGGGCCGGCTGCGCAGCGCAAGGGCAGTGACGCAGAGCCCGACGATTCCGGTCAGGACGAAGACCAGCGCGATTCCGCGATCAGAGCCCGTTCCAAACCAGCCGCCGATCAGCTCAACGCCTGCGCCGGTCGTCATGAACGGGATGAAGATCAGTTGGGTGATCGGGCCGATGAGGAACGCCGTGAGCGGCGATGCAGCCTGCTCCACGCTCTGCGCGAATCCGAAAACCCGGCCCTGTCGCTCGAACGGCACTGCCCGCTGCAAGATGGTCTGCTCAGCGGCTTCGGCGTAGGGGATCAAGACCATGTAGACGGCCATGCCAGCCGTCAGCAAGATCACTGAGGAATGCAGCGGAAACAGACAGGTCACGCTCCACAACACGATATTGACCTGCAGTAGCAGGCGTACGGGACTCTTGCCCAGGCCCGTCTTGGCGACAGCAAGCCCTCCGACGATGAAGGCGGTGCTGAGAGCGCCCCAGAGCAGACCCCAGGCCTGCACTGACATCAGCGACAGACCGTATGCATCCATCAGGGCCATGAACACCCCGCCCAGGAAATTGTTGAAACACGAGAAGCCGATCAAGGCCAGCAGGCCCGGGATGCCACGCACCACCCGCAGAGTGCCGCGCAGATCGACCTTGCTGCCCGTTGCTTGCTGGTCTGCGAACTTGGGGTCAGGCGCCGCTCGGCCTTCGGGCCGATCCGGGATTCGGACGAAGGCCAGATGCGCGACGCTGAGTGCCAGTACGGTCATGCCCAGCAGCAAGACATAGAACATGCCGCCCGCTGCGACCAGCAGACCGCTGATCACCGACGTCACGAGAAACGACACGCCCAAGGTGGTGCCGACCAAACCGTTGGCCTTGGCCCTGCGGTCCTCATCGATCAACACTGTGACCAGTGTCTGTAGCGCGATCGACCGGATGTTCCCCGTGATCACCCCGCACATGGACACGACGATGAAGACCCACAACCAGACGCTGGCTGGCTCGGTGAACGTCGGCCCAGGTGTCAGCAGGTACAGCGTGAACGCCACGGCGTAGAACCCAAAGGAGACCGCTGCCGAGATCTGCATCACGGTCTTCTTCCGGTAGCGATCGACCAAGCTGCCGAACCAGATGCCGCTGACGGCCGTCGTCACCAGGAAGATGCCAGCAACCATTCCCGTTGCCAGCACGGACTTGGTTTCCAGGAAGACCCAGAACGTGATGGCGAACCACACCGTGAAGTTGATGGCCGACACGAGCAGCGTATTGACCAGCAGATGTACGAAGGCCCGATCCGTGCTCCTGCCCAGATCGAGGGCACGCGTCTTGGTCGTAGACATGAAGTGAGCTCCTGTCGGGTCGCACTACGCGTATTGACCCCAGAACGCCTTGAGACTCATCGGCATCTTATGGATCCCGTACACTCGTGATCTGGTCCCTCGTGTGGCGATAACTCACCCAACTCCCCCAGGGCTTGACGGCAGCAAGGGTAAGTGAGCTCTTTCGGGTACGCGGGGGACCGCCTTCTCTGCTAGCTGGATTGCAGACTGAGCCCGAGCCGGTGCATCAGACCCATAGCGTCGTACGGCGCGCGCACCTTCGCATCGTTATCGCAGTAGACATAGACGTCGCAACCCTGCTCGGACCACGTCGTGATCTTCGCTGCCCACTCGTCCAGCTCCTGATCGCTGTAGCCGCTGGCGTAGAGCTGATCATGACCGTGCAACCGGACGTACATCATGTCGCTGGTGATCTCGGTGATGATCGGCCACTGGCCGGGGTTGTCGGCAACTACGAGCGCGATCTTGTGCCGGTGCAGCAGCTGGTAGAACTCCGGAGTCCGGAAGCTCTCGTGGCGCACCTCGATGGCGTGCCGTAGTCCGTGCCCCGGATGAGCGGCATTGATCAAAGCATGATCATCGGGCACGCGTTGATCATGGTTCGCGGCGATCGTGGCAGCCGATCCCGCCGTCCGCGGCAGTTGGGCACAGAACGCATCGATTCGTTCGGCGTTGAAGCCGAGGTTCGGCGGAAGCTGCCACAGCAGCGGGCCCAATTTTCGATCAAGAGCAAGTACGCCGGAGGCGAAGAAGTTCGCCAGCGGAGTCTCAACTCCGCTCAGCTTCTTCATGTGCGTGATGAACCGGCCGCCCTTTACGGCAAAGACGAAGTCCTCTGGCACCGAGGCCGACCAGGACGCAAAACTGGAATGGCGTTGCAACGCGTAGAAGCTGCCGTTGATCTCAACTGAGTTCATTCGCTCTGCGACGTACCGCAGCTCATCACGCTGCCGCAGTCCCGACGGATAAAACTCGCCTCGCCAGGGCGGATAGGTCCAACCTGAAATGCCGATCCGAACCGTCACAGCTGTACGCCGTAGCGGGCCAAGATCGACGCCAGCACAGGTACTCCGCCGTCTCGTGCAAAGAGCTCAGCGTAGATGCCGAGTTCGCTCGCGCCAGCGACGTTGCCCTCATGATCATCGATGAACAACACACGATGCGGTGGCGCGTTGATGCGGTCCATGATCGCTTGGAAGTACCCGGCGTCAGGCTTGGCGAACCCGAGCTCATAGGAGTAGAACTGCTCATCGAAGATCGTCTC
>DATLPF010000114.1:0-3131 GCA_035535875.1 Propionibacteriaceae bacterium | reverse complement strand
CCAGACCCAGATTCTCAGCCACGACACGACCAGAACCGACATCTATCGCCAGACCTACGAGGACTACCTCGCCCTGATGGCGGCGCTCGCGCCGATCATGCACAAGTCCGTCGACCGACTTCAGCGAGGCTGAAGGATCCTTGCTATCGAGCGACTGCCTGTTCTTGTTGGACCTGAGCGAGCTGGTGAACGAGGATTTCGTTGCAGGGTACAGGTCACAGGAGCCGCGCGGTGCTTGAGATCGATGGTGGCAACAGCAAGGGATACAGGCTCGACCAACCGGATCGCCGTGGTTTTGCGGCGCGGGTATCAACGGCGTGGGAGTCTCCGCGGCGGGTGAGGTGCTGCGCCTTCCGGTCGGCGCAATCTCTGGCGACTGGGGTGGCGGCGCGACGCCGGTCGAGCCCCTGTCGCGCTGTTGTAGCCCCGGTCTTCATGAGGTGCTGATCGTTGCCATTTTGCAGCCCGATTTGAACTGCCTCCGGCCGTGCCACCTCGGCATCTGGCAGGCAAGGCGACGGCGGTACGCAACTCCCATCGCTGCCGGTCACTGCAGCCCGCTTGAGAGGTTGCCGCACGCGGTGACCCCCTTGAGAGGTTGCCGCACGCGGTGAGCTTGTGGGAGGGGTCATGTGGCGGGCACCGGGTTGGGAACCGGTCGGATGTCTTCGGAGGTCTGCTTGCGCTGGGTGCGGGAGAGATTTGCAGGGCCAGTAAACCCGACGACAACTGCTGCGGTGATGATCAGCAGGGCGGTGAAGATCCAGTACGGCTGGACCGCGTCGATTGCGAGGGGTCCGAGCAGAACGGTGATGGGCAGGTTGGCAGTGGCGTGGAGCAGAACCACCAGGAGCAGGCTTCCTGCGGTGCTGTTGTAGATCCAGGTAAGCAACACCGATAGGGCGATGGCCGAAAGCATAAAAGCCGGGAAGAGGATGAGCGGACGCGACTCGCTGCCGATCATAAAGAGCGGAAAGTGCCACGATCCCCAGATCGGCCCCAGAATCAGTGCCGCAGCCAGAGCGCTGCGACTGTCCTGCAGATGTGGCAGAGCAAATCCCCGCCAGCCGAGCTCCTCCCCAACCGCACTCCCAGGGAAGATCGAGAAGACGAACCCGACCAGTACGGCGATGATGGAAGAGTCGACGGTTGGGGCTGGGCCGCCGAACAGGATGCTCAAGCCGAGCCCGAGGGGAACTAGCAGCGGCAGGATCAGCACGACCGCGTACCAGCGGAGCCCGACGCGCCACTTAACCAGACGACCGAGAAGTCTTCGTACGCCACGCCTGCCGTGAATGATGGCGACCAGCACGATGGCGACCGTTGAAGGCACCCAGCCGCCCAACAAGACCAGGATGAATGCGACCGCCGCGGGCAGGGTGCCCCGAAGGAGGACGAGCGGGGCCCAGAGGCACCATGCGGCTAGGTAGGTCAGCACGAAGAAGCACGCCAACGGGTGCCGTTGCACCAGGCTCGACGTGCGCGACTGCGCCGGGCTGGAAGATCGAATCGACATCAGGACTCCGGAGATTGGAGCAGCGCCTGCTTGTCGCGACTGGATCGGGCGCGGTGTCCGTGAGGCGCATGTCGTGCCTTCACGGTTCCGCGAGGACGACTACTCCGACTCTACGGGCTCGTGTTATCAGCAGTCGACATAGGTCGCATGAGAGAACCGCTTTCGACGAGCGCAGTGTTGGCGCGGCATCAAAACGATCAAGGGAACACATTCATAGTGTCCTTGCGCCTGCATCACGGTCAAGGTGCCGCAATCCTGCGCAGCTCCGGAAGTCGCCGTAGAGCTAGCGGTAGAAACGTTGAGGCCGGGCCCACCAGCGGTCAGGACGGGACGAACATCGGCCATGCCACGACCCGACCGGAGTGATGGTCGACGAGATCACGCGACTCATGGACCGCGACCGAATTGGTGTATCGGCGCCAGCTCAGTCAGTGATTTCCGACCGGCACCACAGTATGGATCGGCTGTTCAGTCGGAGGAGCGATGGTGGGCGCTGACGGCCCGCTCACAGTGCCCGCTAGCCGGTCCGCTTACGGATACGCCTTGTTGTTCCGTAGGTTCTGCGACCTTCGACCTTGTTTCATACGCTTTCGCCGTGACCTACTTCGCCAAGTATCGGACGCCGGCAATCGGCTTCGACACAATTGCCGGGCGCGACAACGGATTGCGCCGCATCGTGCTTGCAGCTGGCCAGCTCGGCGCCAGCGAGGGTGGCCCGCTGCACCTGCACCACGGCGAGGAAATCCTGCACATCCTGTCGGGAGAGGTCGAGGTGACTGTCGGCTCCGAGATCCGACGGTGCCTCGCAGGAGACGTCATCATCATTCCGACTGACATTCCGCATCGATTCACCACGATCACCCAAACCACAATGGAGGTCGTGGCCGAGCTCGACGCTGGGCAGATCTTCCCAGTCCCGGACGCGGACGGCACAACTCGCTTGGTTGAGGTCTATCGCTCGGACATGCCGTGGAGCCGGCAGCCGCCGCCGGGCTTTGATTGGACCTCCGACGAAGAGATGAACGAGATCCTACGACGGGCCGGCTCAAGCGGCTCGTCCCGCTGACCGTTTCCCGTTCCCCGGGTTCTCGCAGTGATCGCAACGCTCCTAGTTCGGAGGGTGTTGTGGTGCTGTTCTCTTATCGGATGGTTCCTGAGGTCTATCAGGTGTTCTGGGCTGGCATGGCGGCTGGGGAGTTCATCAACGATGCCGCGATCGCGGCCGGCAGTTATCGCAAGCAAGGCAGCCGTTGGTTGGCTGCGGCGGGCGGGGTCCGACCTCGTCGCGGACGGAACCTTAGGGGTCGGTGTTTGACGTTGGCGCAGCGGGAAGAGATCGCGCTTGGCCGGGCCCGCGGCGATTCGATCCGGATCATCGCGGCCATCATCGGGCGGTCGCCGTCGACGGTGTCGCGGGAGCTGCGTCGCAACGCCGACCGGCTGGGTCGCTATCGGGCCACCACCGCACATGCACTGGCCTATCACCGGGCGTCGCGGCCGAAGCCGGCGAAGCTGCTCACCAACCTGAGGCTGCGTGGCATGGTGGAGGCGGACCTGGCCAAGAAGTACTCCCCGGAGCAGATCGCGGGCCGGTTGAAGGTCGAGTTTCCCGATC
>DATLPF010000113.1:0-7760 GCA_035535875.1 Propionibacteriaceae bacterium | reverse complement strand
CATCTCCGCGATGGCTCCGACGGTCTCCTCGATCGGCACCTGTGGGTCTACTCGACCGAGGCGGTAGACGTCGATGTAATCGGTGCCGAGGCGCCGCAGGGAATAGGCCAGAAAGTTGCGGACCGCCACCGGCCGGCCGTCGATACCGATGAAGGCGTTGTCGGGCCCGCGCAGCGCTCCGAACTTCACGCTGATCACGACGCCGTTCCGATCCCGACCACGCAGCGCCTCGCGGATGAGCAACTCATTGTGACCCATGCCGTAGTAGTCGCCGGTGTCGAGCAGGTTGATCCCGGTGTCCAGAGCTTCGCGGATTGTGGCGATACTCTCGAGTTCCTCTGCGGGACCGTAGACGCCGGACATGCCCATGCAGCCCAGCCCGATCGCGGAGACGCGAAGACCAGCCGATCCCAGCTGCCGTGTGATCACCGGAGGGCCCCTCCTCTATACCTCGAGTTCCCGGCAAAACCTACCAACGGATCTCAACCGCCGCCTTTGGTGCCAGGCCACGACCGGCCGGTTGCTGCGAATGGTAGACAGCGGGTCGGCCGCCCGCTTGATCTTGATCAACCGCTGCCGCGTTTCCACCGGCCAGTCTCGGCCCACGTCTCGCCTGGAGCAAGAAAAGTTGAGCACGGTACGTCCATTCGTGTGCTCGGCCACGGCATGGTCTATCCGAAGCTCCCTCGCTGGCTTGCTCTACTGCGGGTCTTGCGGCGGACCCCTGGCCGAATCAGACGCGCGGCTACGGCTGCCGGAAAGACGAGAACCTCGTCTGCCCGGGGGCGCGTCCGCATCGCCGCCGAGCCGCTGGAGGAGTACCTCGCGGGGTACGTGATCGAGATGTGGAAGAGCCCGCCAGCCCTCAACATTGCGCAGTCAGACGACGACCGGATCGAGCGCATATCCAAGATCACCAGCGAGATGGCGCAGCTGCAGGAACAGAAGAACGAGGCGCTGAGGATGAAGCTGCGCGGCGAGGTGGATCTGCAGACCTACCGCGCTGTCGCGCGAGAGGTCGACGCCGCCCATGACCAGCTGGCCCGGGAGCACAAGAGTCTGACCAGCGAGGCGGCCATGCCGGAGCTGCCGGACCCATCGCTGGCGTGGGAGGACCTATCTGCTGGTGATCGGCGTGCGCTGACCGAGATGCTGGTGGATAAGATCATCATCGAGCGGCACCCGAGCAAGATCGACAAGGACAGCAGGCGCCACTACCTCATCCGCGCTATCTCATACCAAGATCCTCAGCAAGAGGCTGAGCGGCTCAAGGCGGTGCACGAGGCTCGGGTCAAGATCGTCCCCAGGGCCTGAGCAGCAGGTCGGTTACAAGAAGAACTACGGTGTTGAGCCGACTGAGCCGTAGAAATCGGCTCTGAGAGGCGCTGAGTGGCCCCCGCATTGCGTAACGCACCGCGAAACTGAGGTGGGGCGGCGCCTCATCCACCGCCCACTCACCGGCCGCGACTATGGCAGCAGCGCGAAGCAGAACGTCTGGCCCTCGAACTGCGGATGCGGACCGCGGATAGCGGCGACAGACCCGTCGGGGTTGAAGACAATCTGCCCGGCATCGTGCTGGACCATCCCGGCCGGACCTTGGATGTGCACGGTGTCTCCTACCGTGCGCGCCGTCCCGTCCGGGTAGAAGACGTCCATCCACTTGTCCCGCTCGACGATCGTGTGCCCGTTCGCCGTTATGACTGCGCGGTAGTCGACGTGCACGGAGACGCGTGCCACCTCACCGGAGCGGTCAAAGAACACTCGGAACGTTTCCACCTCGTCCTGGACGACGTCCACCGAGAATCCCTCGGGAGCGCAGACATCGGAATCCACGAAGACCTCGTGCGAGCAACATTGAAGGGCCCAACACGCAACTCCCGCCCGGCTAACTGACGGCCTCACAGGACCATAGGAACCCGGCGTCACCGGACGACCACAGCCCCATTTTCAGCCCGGAAGGGGCGCGCCGACAGGGGCACATCGGCTAACTGAGTGACTATGGGCCGGCGGTTGCCCGACACTCGGCACACGTCAGTGGAGTCATCTCACATTGAGCCGTGTCACCAGCGCCGAGCTGAACCTGCTTAACACCGAAGAAGTCACCGCAGCCCGAGCAGGCCCCCAGGTGGGCATGGAGGGGGCACGTCTAGCGAAAAAGTCCAAACAGACGGCAGGCGGCAAGCTCTCGTGCCACTGGCGGCCCTGGTCAAAGGCGGTTTGACGCTCCGAGGGCCGTCCAACCGACTCATCAGGCTCCATTTCCAAGGCAGCAGCTGCGCGGATCTCCGGCCCCCACGAGGCAGTACCAGAAGATCGTTGTCACCGCATCAGCGCGGGGTGAGTGGGCGGGAGGTGCGTACGGACGCGACGAGGTCGTGAATTGCCTGGCTGGCCGCGGCGGAGTCGGCTTCGTCGTACAGCAGCGATTCGTGGGTGGTGGCCTTGGCGACACGGTGAGAACTGTTGGTCGACAATGTGGCCATCTGGTCCTGCGCCTGCTGCCATCCAGCGGCGTTCCCGGTGTCTGCGGTGAGAACAATGAGCGGCTTATCGTTGAGGTTCGTCAGCGACGCCGCCTGCTGCATCGACGTGTTCGCCTCGACGAACTCCTCGATGAAGCTGCCCAGGTAACGGGCGGTCGAGGCGTTGGCGCGCGCCTCGCCTCGGAAGTGTGGCGGGAGACTGCCGTACGAGGCCTGGGCGATCAGCCGTCCGGCTCCGAGGTGAGCCACCGCGGAGAACACGGCGGAGACGCGACCGAGGACGCTGTACGACTCGGTCCTGGTCGGCAGGGCCGGGCCCGGTTTGGGTGCGGTGGAGTCCAGGAGTACCAGACCGGCGACCTGGTCTGGATAGTTGGCGGCGAAGGTTTGGACGTACAGGCCGCCGAATGAGTGACCAACCAGCACATAGGGCCCGGGAACCTCTGCCCGCTCTAGCAGCGTGTGCAGGTCGGCGGCTATCTGCGCAGCGTCCTGCGGGCCGTCGGCGGCGTCGCTCCACCCCCGACCGGCACGGTCATATACGCACGCTGTGCTGTCCCGGGCCACCGCGGGCGCGACCCAACCAAGGTCGGAGGAGGCCCCGCCCAGACCCGGCTCCAGGACGACCGTCGGGCTGCCCGAGCCGGTGCAATAAAGGTGCAGCCGGTGCCCGCCCACGTCGACCAGCTGGCCGGGCATCGGGTAGGCCCTGGCGTCGAGCGACTTGCGCACAGTCTCGTAGCCGCCGCCTACGGAGGCCACCATCAGCACGGCCAGGACGGGGTACAGCAGCCATCGTGCGCTTCGGCTGCGTAGCTGCCGTCGGGCCGACAGGAACATCCAGGCGGCGAGCCCGAACAGTACTGGCGGCCATACCCAGCCGAACACATCCTGGACAACGGAGCCCGGCGGAAGGAGTGAAATGAGCCCGGCCACCGCCATGAACGCGGCCGGCGCAGCCGCCCATCGTTGGGGCTGGTCGGTGAGCCGGACCGACAGCGCGGCCAACAACGCCCATCCCAACGCGAACGCGAGCAGGACAACACCGGCGAGCACGTTCTCTCTGCCCGGGATGAACGGGAGGGCGACCAGTACCACGGCAAGAACCAGGCCGGCGGCCATCGAGCCAGCGACGATCAGCCCGATCCTGCTCTTCTCCGTCCGCGGCGGGCGTTCGGGTTGATGGTCGCTGTGCTGAGTTGTCGTTGTCGTGACCATCATGGCCGCCCCGTCTCCGGCGAACGCCAACCGGGAATGAACCTCGCCGGGGCGACTGAGACTGAGACCTCAGTACACAAAGTTCCTCGGTACAGCCACACTACGCCGCTCGCAGATCCCCGTGCTCTCAGTTGTCTACCTCTGTTCACGTTCCCGGGATGGGCGCGCCGAGGGCCCGAAAGACCTACTGAGTCTGGTGGTTACCGGTCGGGCTCCACGTCCCCGCCATGTCCCCGCATAGCCACACCCCAGCCAACAGCTAGAGCTGACGGTTGGAGCAGCCAATCGAGCAGCCTAAGACCGGTCATCCATGGACCGGTGCGCACGTTGGCGGACGTTGTCCGGGCGGGGTGGCGACAGCCGTGGACGTCCTGCTTGCGACTCGTAATACGTAGGTCCGGGGTTCGAATCCCCGAGGCGGCTCTACCCATCACCCCTAGCCAGCGGCCCCTTGCTCGCCCGGCCCGGCGGAGGAGTGCTCACTACCGCCTGAGCGTGTCCCCGAGATGTCCCCAAGTCGCGTAGCAGCGCGATCTGTGGCCTCGCTCAGCTCGCCGCTCCCGTGGTACCCGGCGGACCGTCGAGCACGGTGGGCACGTACTCCAACAGTTGGAGCCCTCCGTCGAAGGTGCGGCTCTCAACCAGGTCGAGCCTGACGTCGGGATATCCGTCGTAGATCCGATCTTGGCCGGTCGCACCGGTGACGACTGGGAAGACGACAACCCGGAAGCGATCCACCAGTTCGGCCGTGATCAGCGATCGGCACAGGCTCACACTGCCCAGCGTGCGCATCTCGATGCGGCTGTCTTCCTTCATCGCTCGCACGGCTTCCACCGCGTCTCCGGTGACCAGACGCGTGTTGGCCCACGCCAGCGGCTCGGTCAGGGTCGAGGAGAAGACCACCTTCGACAGCTGGGTCAGCAGCTGGTCGACCCCTTCCTCGCCGCTTGCGGCGAATTCTGCCATCAGCCGGTAGGTCGTCGCTCCCATCAAAACGGTGTGCTCGGGCTGTTCGTCCAGCCAGCCGAGATACTCGGGGCTTTCCATGCCCACCAACCCGGCCAGCCCTCGGCGGCCCCGTAGCCGTCGAGCGAGGTGATGAAGTCGACCATGAGTGTTCCCATCAGATTCCTTCCGTCCAAGCGCGAGCCGTTTCTCCACGCTAGAACGCGATGGCCTGGCGCTCCAAGGCCAAATCGCCGCCTCGGCGGTTATCGCTCGGGCAGACGCAGCTCATGCGGGGTGAGTCCAGGCAGCCCGGCCTTCTCGGCGGCAGGGTCGAAGAACCGTGGTCGGAAATTGGTCTTCCGCAGCACGCCGGCTTCGGGGGCGGTGAGCACGAGATCGCCGGGCGCCTTTGTGGCCAAGTCCACTGCCAGCTCGTTGGCGAGGAAGCGTGGGATCGGCACTGAGCGTCGCTGGTCGTGCCGACGATCACCCGGCCATGGACTTCGGTGATCACCTCGACACCTCAATCCGCCGGCGCTTCAGGTCGACCCGGCGAGTGGTCAGGGCGACCAGCTCGCCCCAACGCAGACCGGCGTACGCCAGGACCTTGATCAGCGTTCCGTATGGAGCACAGGCGTCCGCCAGGGCCTGCACCTGGTCGTGGGTTAGGAAGCGCTTGGGCTTTCCGACGACGCGTGGGGAGGTACGGCCTCGGCGACGTTCCTCACCAAGCGTCCGTCGCGGACCGCGGCTGTGAGGGTGCTGTCCCTTGCCCTGGCCAACCCAGTCGGCCTGCGGGCTGGTAAAGCCGGCATCGGCTAGCGCCCTTACCCGACCGATCACCAGCCTCTGAACTCGATGACCGCGTCGACCACACCAGCGGTGGGCGATGCCGTACTCCTCGCAGAAGATGCGGAGTCGGCCCCGCGGTCGGGCGGGCTGGTGCGAGATCTACAACACACTCAATCTGGCGACGCCAGCAAGGAAGCCAGAACAACTACTTGCCAGACCATAGGAGCATCGACCCTGCACTGGGACTGGCTCACCCACGTGGCGTCAGTGCCGCGTCTCTAGGCACGGCGGCCCGGCTTACGCTGCGCAGAACTCATTGCCTTCGGGGTCTTGCATGACCCACCAGCGCCCTGCAGCTCCCTCATCGACCTCGCGTATGCGGGTTGCCCCCAACTTCTCCAGCCGGGCAACCAGCTCATCGAGGCCCCCGGGCTCACTGTGGACGTCGATGTGCAAGCGGTTCTTGCCGGACTTCCTCTCAGGAACCTCCTGGAACAGCAGCCTCCGACCGCGGCCGATGCCGCTGGTCTCGTCGAACGGATCCTCGGGGTGTCGTATCGCGGCGTAGCCGCGAAAGATTTGGCGGCCGCGGTACTCAACGACCGCCTCCGAGCCGATGTGGGCTGCGGCCAGCAGCTGCGAGATGAGCGCGCTGGGGTCCTCCACCTCGTACTCCAAGGCCGCAGCCCAGAAGTCCGCGAGGGCAGGCGCGTTCGTGCTGTCGATGACCAACTTCCAACCCAGTGGCATTCGGCCAGTCTCCCGGGAGTCCGACGACCAATCCAACCGTAGAAGGCTGACCGTCCGTAAGCTGACCCCCTTACGACGATGAGACCAACACGTCGCCATGTCTCTCGTCGGTCGCCCCATGCGGTTCCTCATTCGGTTCTGGGGCGGCCACCACGCCGCGCCCCGGGATACCGACCCGGACGGTTCAGGTTCCCGTGCGGGTGAATGTCACATGGGTGACTCCGGTCGGTGAGGAGGTGGCTTCGACTTTGTAGTCCTGCTCGAGGCCTTCGAGTCCGTCCCAGAGGCGTACGCCGCGGCCGAGCAGGATGGGGACCACCACCGTGTGCATGTAGTCAACGAGCCCGGCAGCGAGAAAGTCGCGGATGATGGTGGGGCCGCCGCCGATGCGTACGTCCTGGTCGTCTGCGGCCTCGCGGGCAGTCTCGAGCGCCTCGGTGGGCGAGGCGTCGATAAAGTGGAACGTCGTGCCGCCCTCCATCTCGATCGACGGGCGGTGATGGTGGGTGAGAACGAAAACAGGTGTGTGGAACGGTGGGTTTGGACCCCAGGCGCCCTGCCAGTTCGGGTCCTCATGCCATCCGGGATGGCCGAACTTCCCTGCACCCATGATCTCGGCGCCGATTCCCGGATCGTGCTGCCGGGCGAAGACGTCGTCGACGCCGCCGCTACCGCCGGGCTGCCCACTGAGTGGTGAACAACCATTGGTGCAACCTGTCTCGGGCGTGACCGAAATGTGCGTCGTGGCTCTGACCTTCACCGGTGCCGAAGCCGTCGAGCGAGATGGAGAAGTTGTGGACGCGGACGAGTGACATGGGTGATGTTCCCTTCGGTAATCGGATGGTGCTTGTTCCTCTTGCAGCCTGTCGCCGGTTCCGGTCAGGCGAGTCAGCCATGAGGCGCAGACAAGGGGTACGCCGAGCGACGTACGAGGCCGCGCTGTGCCCGGCAGGGCGCGCGGACGGTGAACCGGTCGTGGGCCGCTTCACACCGTTCGAACAGCACGAACGTGGAGCCCTTCGGTCCGATGACGTGGCACGTGTCGGCCACCAACCGCCGCAGGCCAGCCTCGTCAGTGGTCAGCAGCGCCGCCATCAACTCATCGCCGAGCTGGTCGACGAACTCTCTCCTTCATCGAGCCCTTTCCGATGGTTCTCGCCGCTTTTTTGATCGCTTCCTGCTCGTGCGGTCTTTGTCTCACTCTCCCACCGTCACGCTGACCAGTCCGACGCACATCGCGTCCGTGATCGGACGGGCTCGTCACGGCTTGAGATCTCCTGCTGTTTGCAGGCCCGGTCGTATGCCTCCTCCAAGAGGTTGACGCGGGCTGGTGTCCGTTCACCAGGTCATTTACCGTCCAGCTGTCGTCCAAATGGTTCACGTGTGTTGCGTTCCGCTCGGTCGGCGCGAGGGGTGACTGAGTACTTATCGCTGCCGCTTCTGGTTCCGTTACCGCACGACGGTGCCGGCGGTCAGCGTCATCGCAAGTGGATGAACGAACTCCTAGTGGGATACGCACGCGTATCAACAGAGCAACAAGATCTCACCGCCCAGCGCAACGGGCTGCAC
>DATLPF010000112.1:0-47355 GCA_035535875.1 Propionibacteriaceae bacterium | reverse complement strand
CGGCGTCGCATCGTCCATGATCTTGAACGGTGCCCCCAACCGCATGAGGTCGCGGATGTCCTGTCCAATGAGGTCGGGGCCTTCCAGCTGCTGGAGCCGCAACTCGGCCAACGGATGCAACCCGCACCCGAACAAAGCGCGCATCTGCTCCGCCGTCACCGGGTCGCCGACGCCCAAACCGTCGATACCGTCCATCCCGGAACCGACCCACACTCCAGGCGACTCACCCCGTTCGGTGTAATACGAGGCGAGCCCGGTGTGCCCCTTGTCGGTCGCGTCCAGGGCAGCGACCTGCCGGGTCAGGTAGTCATATCCGGACCCGGCGGTGAGCTTGTGGATGCTCATCGTCACAACTACCGAAGCCGTTCCATGTCGTTGCGGCGGTCAGGTTGGCGGCACGGTCATCCGGCAATGCAAAGAGGTGTGTGGCACATCGGATTTTGAAATCGGCTGGGGGTACGTGAAGCAGGTCGAGATCGTCGGTGATGACCGCTCGAGCCGTCGCTGCTGCTTACGGCTGAGTGAAAGGCCGGTGTCAATGAGGGAGATGTGATGAGTCAGCACTCGATGAGGCAAGCCGCGCGGCGCTCAGCGTTAGATGCCCAAGCGGTACTGCGCAAAGAACGTGCCGACCGGGAACGCCGGCTCGAAGGTCTGGCGATCGCCGTGCTAACTGCGCTTGGTGAACGCGATGCTCTAGTCCGGGACGCCGAGAGGCGCGCTGGGCAAGCGCTGCTGACGATGACCGACGAGGAGGGTCTTTCGCTGCGTGAGGCGGCCGACTGGTGCGGCAGCGCCGTCACTGTGCGGGAGATGACCCGGTTACACCGCCTAGCGCACGAGATGCCCGGCGGGGGTGACCGATGAACGCGCAACATGTCGTGCAGCCCGGCCGGCCGCGATGCACCGGGTGAACAAACCAGCAGGGTGTAGCGGTTTCGCTGCAAGGTGGTCGAGGTGCCAGGCATGGCCAACTCCTTTCCACGGTCGGGTGTCATCGCGTACCGGCTCACGTTCGATCTCGCGTACGGCGCGCTGGTCACCGAATAGGCGCACCGGCGGCTGGCACAAGCGGCCTGTACCCCGTCCCGCGGGTCCGCCCGAAATGCCGACAGTTACTTCATTGGGCCACCCGCCTGACCTTTGCGGAGCGCCTTATGGGTGGGACCGCCAGCGCTCTGAGCGAGCCTTAGGGGTCGCAGGACGACCGGTCTCCACAGGTGCGCGCTGTGTGTGCCGACCGTCGTCCTTTCTGGCTCGATGAGGTTCGGGGCGGGCAACGGGAGGGTGAATGAGTCTGCAGTGGATGGATGCTGAGGCCGCCGAGACGGTGGCTGGCGTCGTGCGGCTGTTGCGTCGCGCCGCGGAGCTGGCCTGGGAGGCAGTGGACACCGAAGGTGCCGGGTCCCTCGACAGGTGTTGGCGTTGAACATCGACCTCGCTGCGGACGAGGTGCGGAACTTCTTACCGGACGCAATTCAGCTCGTCGGGCCGTGCCGGTCGGGGATGAACCGGTCAGTCTCCTACGCTCCGCTGAGCAGTTGCTCCGGCGTGTCGCGACCCCAGGAGCCTGGATCGAGCCGCATTGCCTGGAGGCGCGGGTGGCCGACTTGGTGTGGGGGGCGAACACCGGTGTCGGCTGCTGGCCGGCGCACTGTCGAGGAGCTGCTGGCCGACAGCGACGCCTCGCTCGAGAGACGCTCCTCGACACAACACTCGAGCACGCGCCGGCGATAGTGCGGAGCTGGAATCAGCTGGTCGAGTCGGCGGCGAACCTGTGGGCGGTATTGCCTTCCACGCCGGACAGGACATTCGGATCGGACTCGATGCAACGGTTGCGGGTGGTCGGTGCGGCGATCGGTCGCAGCGTGACCGCCGGCCACTGGCCCGGGCAGCGAACGACCGATGTTTGATGCGGCTGCGAGAGCCGGCCGCTTGAACACCTGACGGAGATCGCCGACAACTTTTTCCGCGCGCGGCATCTGATCGAGCGCCACGGCCGCGCTTCGCAGCGGACGACCCCGGAAAGGCAGGCCGACATCCAGCATTCTCACGGCCAGGTGATGCACACGCTGTATGTGGCCGCACACGGGACTGCTGTCGGGCCCTCGGCGCTTATGTTACGGACCTGCAGCACGGACTAGAGGTTGGCACCCGCCGGCGGCATCCGATGGCTGAACGGGCCAACCGCCCTGGAGATCACTGCGGCGCAGGACATGCTGGCGCGGTTCAGCGGGTTCGAGCAGCTCACGCGGACTACGTGGTGGGGCGAGCAGCTGCGTCAGCGAATCCTGACCAGGTGAAAGCAGCGGCACCCGGCACCCGGCTTGCAGCGGCCTTGGCTGCTTGGGAGGTTCAGGCGCACCGCACCTTGGCCGCCGACCCGGACCCGGCTGATCCGGTTCGCGTAGCCCGCGTGCAAGCACCCATCACCAGCACCACGGACATCGTCACCGAAGCCGCCGCCAGAAAGGGCCATATCGACGGCGACATTCTCCAACGACTGGCGCCGGCGCTGGAAGCAAGCCAGGTTGCCTGGAGCCGGGCAGCGAAGCGCTGGGCCGAACTCACCAGCCCAGCCAGCCGCACAGACCCCTCCCCTGATCGGCGCAGCCAGCGAAGTCCGCGCCGCGATCGCTGCCACCGCCACCGACCAAAACGGATGGGCCACACCCGAGCAGCTCGCAAGCCGTCTCGACCTTCCCAAAACGGTCAAGGTCATTCATCTCAGCATGGTCGCATCGATCGACATCGCCTACGTCGTCCGCGACACCGCGGCCGACCACCCCGGTCTCACCGCTCTCGCGCGCATCACCGGGCTGAGGTCCCAAGGGGAAGCCGAGATCGCAATCGAGCAAGGCGAGACCCGCTGCGAAAGTGTCACCTGGACCACACCCCGCCAACTCGCGACTAATCGGTTGATCGCGTTGCCTGAGCCAGCCCGGCGCGGACTGGATCAACCTCGCCGACGAGGTCATCGCCACCGCCAACCAGGCTTCGCCGCGGGCGCCCAACTCGACCCCACCAATGTCACGCGATCAATCAGATCCTGGCATGAATCGCATCGCGGGCGTTCAGCCGAGTCCTTTCAGATCACTCGCCCGCATGATCCTGCGCCAAGAGGACCATGCCGATGAACTGCAGGTTCGCCTGAGCTGCCGGCAGCGCACTGCTACTACAGCTGTGCCGGCCGGCACTAGCCAAGAGACTCCAGCACGGCTGCTGCCCCCGTGCTGGCGGCTTTCCTGCCAAAGTAGACGTCAGTCGTCAGCGAGACATTCGCATGGCCGAGCTGATCAGCCGCTGCTCTTGATGAGAGCCCTGCCTGATCCATGAGCGTCGCGACAGTCTTGCGGAACGTGTGACTCGTCACCCATTCGAAGTCTGCTGCATTGAACGCCTCGCGCAGATACCCGATCGTGTTGTCGCGATCACGCAGGCCGCCGAGCACGGAACTGAACACCGTCTGCTCTGGACCGCCGTAGGGACGCATCCTCAGCATTTCTACGGCCCACGATGGGAGCATGAGGGTACGGAATCCGGCCCTTGTCTTCGGAGCGGACTTGATGATGAGCCCCCGACCCTTCATCCGAATCACCGTGCCACGCACTTCGACCGTGCCAGCCGACAAATCGACTGCATCCCATGTGACCGCGAGACATTCGCCCACACGGAGGCCCGTAGCCAGCAGCATGTCCACAAGATCAGGCAGATCACGCTCTCGTGCCTTGTCGTCGTATCTGAGCCACGCCCGCAGCTGGCGAACCTCGGCAACGCTCAGGGCACGTGGAACCCGCTTCGGCTTGCTCGGCACGATCCGGCCGGCGTCTCGAACCGGGTTGTGTTCGAGTGCATCATGTCGGGTCGCGAGCCCAGCCATTCCCGAAAGCACTGTCCGGCACAGCTTGGCCACCGCAGCGCCATGCTTGTCCCGAACTGCTCGCAGATGGCGATCGACCATCCCCGTGCTCAGCTCACGCACCCGAAGGCTTCCGAGGGCAGGGATCACCTGACGGTCAAGACGGTCGCGGTAGGCCCGCAACGTACCGGGGGAGCGGTCTTGACTTGAGATCTCGGCGAACCACACGTCGGCGAGTACCGCGATCTTGGTATCAGGCGTGATCTCGGCTCCGGCTCCGACGTGGACCCGATCTCGCAAGGCGACTCGCAGTGCTCGCTCGGCGCTGCCCTTGGTTCGTCCGTGCTTTTCGACTCGTCGAGTCACACCGTCGTAGTCTCGGTACAGCGTGCGCGCCCGGTAGCCGGTACCGTACGGAGAGGTACTGATTCGTCCGTACGTACCGACCGCAAGGGGTGGCCGTCCCATGTGATCGAGAGTACGCGAGCCCCCCGCTTACCCCCAGGAAACGACACGCAATAACGACTATCAATGAACTCTCAAAAGTTGAGAGTCAGCGCATCGGTCCAGGTCAGAGCCACTAACGATCGTGATTGACTAGCAATGCGCAGCGCGACCAACGAACCGAAGGGTTGTTGGTTCGAGTCCAACCGGGGGAGCGCTGCCAGTGTCACGGCACGGGGGCTCAACCTGTTGCTTGGCTTGCTTCCGGCGTCCGGGTCAACCGCTCAAGATCGTCGAGGAACGTGTTCGCCCACTTGTCGATGTCATTCTCGACGACCTGGCGGCGCATGGCCTTCATCCGCCGGGCCTTGTTCTGCGGCGAGTCGTTCATGGCTTCCACCAGGCGATCCTTGAGGCGGTCGATGTCATGAGGATTGACCTGATATGCCTGGCGTAGCTCACGCGACGCGCCGGTGAACTCGCTGAGCACCAGGGCCCCGTCGTCTCGCTGACGACAGGCGACGTATTCCTTGGCCACCAGGTTCATGCCGTCGCGCAACGGTGTGACGACCATGACGTCGCCAGCGCGGTAGAATGCGGCCATTTCTTCACGCGGATACGACACGTGCAGATAGATGATCGGGGGGCGGCCGATGCGTGGGACGTCGCCATTGATCCGTCCGACCAAGCGATCGATGTCGTCTCGGAGCTGCCGGTACAACTCAACCCGCTCACGCGAAGGAATAGCCAGCTGAAGCATCACCGCCTCATCTGGATCGATCCTCCCCTCCGCGACAAGCTCACCGAAGGCTTGAATGCGCTCCAGGATCCCCTTGGTGTAGTCAAGGCGGTCCACACCGAGGAACATCACCCGCGGATCGCCAAGATCATGACGGATCTGGGCGGCGCGTTCGGCGACCTCCTCAGTGGCCGCGAGCTTGTTGAGACTCTTGGCGTCGATGGCAATGGGATACGCGCGAGCCATCACCTCGCGGCCGTCAGGTGTCCGGATGCGATCCCGCAGGGTCTCCAGACCGAGCCGTTGCCGGACCAGCCGGACAAAGTTCTGGGCGCCACCCGGCAGTTGAAAGCCCACCAAATCCGCGCCCAGAAGCCCTTCCAGGATCTGCTGTCGCCACGGAAGTTGCACGAAGAGCTCCGTTGGAGGGAAGGGGATATGGAGGAAGAAACCGATCCTCAAGTCCGGGCGCTGGCGACGTAACATCTGCGGAACCAGCTGCAGCTGGTAGTCCTGAACCCACACCACCGCGCCCTCGGCCGCCACCCGTGCCGTGTAGTCGGCGAACCGCTGGTTGACTGCGACGTAGGTCTCCCACCAGTCGCGTTGGAACTGTGGGGTAGCGATGGCGTCGTGATAGAGCGGCCAAAGTGTGGCATTCGAGAAGCCCTCGTAGTACTCCTCGACGTCGGAGGATGAAAGCGGGACCGGTATCAGCGCCAGCCCGTCATCTTCGAACGGCTCCAGCTCCTCATCGGCAGCACCATGCCAGCCGACCCAGGCGCCGCCGCGCTTGTGCATGATCGGATCGAACGCGGTGACCAGTCCCCCGGGCGACGGGCGCCAGTCAGCGGTCCCGTCGGTCCCTTCCACCCGATCAACCGGGAGCCGGTTTGCCACTACGAGGAAGGAGGCCGGATCGAGTTTCCATTCCTTGCGCTGCGGACTCATGAAACGTCGTGACCTCCCAACGGCGTTGTCCTTGACCTTAACTGCACCATGCGTCCGGGGGCCAGCGAGCAGCTGCAGCGATAAGACAACCCGAGCTGGTGCATTCTGGGTCGACCCCACGGTGCCGAGGTATGGCTAACGCGTCACGATGTCTGACAGGCTCGGCTCATGAGCCTTCCCGAATCGCTCTCGGCTTCCGGAGCTGGGGCTCTGAAAGCCATCCTGAGAGCACCGTCCCAGACTCTCATTGCGACGGACTTCGACGGCACCCTGGCACCGATTGTGGAAGACCCGGAGCAGGCGTACGCGGATCCGAACGCGGTGGCGGCCCTTGGCCGGCTCGGGGAACATGTCGGTGCGGTCGTGGTGATCACTGGCCGGCCGGTGCGTACGGCAGTTCGACTCGGCCGGTTTCGCGGCGTGGCCGGCTTGCAGTCGATGACCATCGTGGGCCAGTACGGCGTAGAGCGCTGGAATGCGGCCGACGACGAGTACCTACTCCCACCGGATCCCCCTCAGATCAGCGCAGTTGCTGAGGAGCTACCCAAGATCTTGGACTCGCTTGGCATGTCGGAAGCCAGAATCGAGGACAAGGGTCGGGCGATTGCGATCCATACCCGCTCGCTGCCGGATCCAAAGGTGGCTCTTGCCCAACTCGAGGAGCCGCTTGGTGATCTTGCTGGTCGGCACGGGCTGATGTTGGCACCCGGCAAGAATGTGTGGGAGATCCGTACCCCCGACATGGACAAGGGCGCAGCGTTGCGTTCCATCGTTGAGGAAACCGGTGCACGTCAGGTGATCTTCGCCGGAGATGATCTTGGTGACCTACCGGCCTTCCGAGCCGTGCGGGAACTGGCGACGGCCGGGGTGGCGGGATTGCTCGTGTGTTCGGCTTCAACCGAGGAGGATGCCTTGACCGAACTCTCCGATGTGATCGTTGACGGTCCTCCGGGTCTCGCGGCGTGGCTCGACGAACTCGCCGAGGGCCTGGGCGGCTGAGCCTTCCATGGTGGGCGGCTCACCAGCCTTGATCAGCATGAACATGCTCGCGGAGCCTCCAGAGCAGCGGCGGACGCTCGCTGTACTGCTGCTGGCACAGATCTTGAGTGGCGCCGGTCTTGCCGCGGGCATTACAGTCGGTGCCCTGCTTGCTGAGCAGATGCTGGGCTCCAGCCGCCTATCTGGACTGCCGACCGTCTTTTTCACCATTGGCTCGGCTGCTGCGGCCATCGGCGTAGGCCGCGTGAGCCAGCGTCTGGGCCGTCGCGCCGGGCTGAGTGCGGGGTACCTGACAGGCGCCCTGGGCAGTCTGGGAGTCGTGGCGGCGGCCAGCCTCGGCAATATTGTGCTGCTCTTCGCCTCACTGCTCGTCTACGGCGCAGGCGTCTCCACCAATTTGCAAGCCCGCTACGCAGGAGCAGATCTGGCGGCGCCTTCCCGGCGGGGGCGGGCGGTCAGCATCGTGCTTGTCGCCACGGCCGTCGGCGCCATCATCGGCCCCAACCTGGTCCGCGTTACCGGCACTCTTGCCACGAGTTTCGGTATCCCGGCTCTTGCGGGGCCCTTCATGCTCGCTGCAGCCGCGTACGCCTCGGCTGGCATCGTGCTCTTGCTGCTGCTGCGACCAGACCCACTGCTGCTTGCGCGCAGCATTGCTGCCGCTGGGTCCTCAGGGATAGGCGAAACCACCACTGAACCATCGATCTCGACCGGTGCCTCAGAGTCTCGGCGCGGATGGTCCTGGCCCATTGCGGCTGGCGCAGGCATCATGATCCTTACCCAGCTGATCATGGTCGCGATTATGACCATCACCCCAATCCACATCGAGCACCATGGGTACGGCCTCGCCATTACCGGTGTCGTCATCGCAGCTCATGTTGCTGGCATGTTTCTGCCGTCGCCGTTCTCTGGTTGGCTGGTCGACCGGTTTGGTTACCTTCCGATCGCCATCTCTGCGGGCGTCATCCTGTTGGCCTCGGGCCTGCTCGCCGCGTGGGCGCCAGTCGATTCGGTGGCAACACTCGTACTGGCCCTCGTACTGCTGGGACTCGGCTGGAACCTGGGGCTTGTCTGCGGCACCACGTTGGTTAGCGATGCGGTGCCGTTGGCCACACGTGCACGTACCCAGGGTGTTGTCGATTTCGGCATCGCACTTGCGGGCGCTGCTGGTGGGTTGAGCTCAGGGCTGATTGTCACCGCTACGAGCTACGCAGCGCTGACGCTCGCCGGCGGATTTCTCGCCCTGTTGATCATTCCCATTGCCGCGATTGCCCGGGGGACTCGAACGAGTCAGGCTGAAATTCGGTGACCGGCGTGGTCTCAAGGTCCGTGCAGCGACGGCTTGTCATCTTGGTGGCGGTTAGGTTGGCTGATGTTCGGGGGTGGACAGGCCATGACGAGTGACGCAGTGCTGCGCTGGGTGCGCGTGCTGACACTCCCGTCGGTGCTGTTCAGCTGTGCGCTCGCGGGCCACGCGGCCGCCCGTGGTGTCATCCCGGACACCTCAGTGCTGGTTCCATTGTTTGTGCTCACCGTGGTCGCGGTGGCCTCGTTTGCCGGGGGAGCTATCAGGCCGGCGGGGGCCGTGGCGCTACTGGTCGCCGGGCAGTGGCTGCTGCATGCGGCGTTGCAGCTGCTCGGCCGGACCGCCGTCACGGCCACGACCCCAATGTGTGGCGCGGATACCAGTGCGCCGGTTGTGTCGGCGCCGATGAGCTGCCACCACATGATGCATGGGAGCGCTGAAGTTTCGCATGGTTCTGCCACGTCGCTGATGAGTAGCGCGAACGTGGTGATGCTGCTCGCGCACCTGAGCGCGGCGGTCGTGGTCGGGGTGTGGCTGGCGGCTGGGGAGCGGGCTTTCTCGACGATGCTGGTGCTCGCTGCGCGCCCGGTCGTTGCCGCGTGGCGGACGGTCACGGGCGTGGCCCAAGTCTGCGGCGGCGCTGTGGTCGTCAGCCGTCCACGGCTTCAGCTCGGCTGGGGCTTGCGGTGTGCGGTCCACGGCCCGGTGTGGGTGGCGGGCGCGGTCTGCCGGCGCGGCCCGCCGGGTCATTCCTCGCCTGAGCCTGACGCGTACGCCGCCGTCTCGACGGTCTGACGGCAGAGACGTCTGGTTCTGCGGGCAAGCCATCTGCCGACCGTCATCGAATTATCACCAGACATGTCGGCAGCACGTGTGCGGCTCTGGCTAGTCGCTGCTGCCACCTCTTTCGAGAATCGAGACATCATCATGTTCCAGCACAGCTCTGTACGGCGTCGCATCCTCGCCCGCGTTGGGATCGGCATTGGCGCTACCGTCGCGGCAATCCTGGCGCTCCCGGGCATCGCCCAGGCACACGTGACTGTCCAGCCCGGAACCGTGGAAGGCGGCGGCTTCTCAGTCGTAGCGTTCCGGGTCCCGAACGAGCGCGACGACGCCAGCACGACCCAGCTGAGGGTCACCCTGCCGAAGGATCAGCCGATCGGATCGGTCCAGACGACACCGGTGCCGGGATGGAAGGTCTCTACCGCGACTCGTCACCTCGACAAGCCCATCGAGATGTTCGGCGAGCAGCTGGACACCGTGGTCTCCGAAGTCACCTGGACCGCCACTGCCGGTGGCATCCGTCCGGGCCAGTTCCAAGACTTCAACCTCAGCCTTGGCCAGCTGCCCGAGTCCGGGGACCTGGTGTTCAACACCCTCCAGACCTACTCCAGCGGCGAGAAGGTGAACTGGAATCAGGTTTCGGCTGACCCTTCTGTCGAGCCCGAGCACCCGGCCCCAATACTCACCATTACGCCGGCCGCAGCAGGGGAGGGCTCCGCGGCGACTGACAAGGGCACCCAGACAGGGCAGGACGAGCAGGTCAGCTCCGCTGCCCAGAGCGACAACGTGCCCGGCTCGACCCTGGCGCTGATCCTTTCGGGCGTTGCACTGGTGCTTTCCGTGTTCGCCGTCGTGCTTGCGTGGCGCCGGAGCCGACGACCCGCCCCGGCAGCGGAGCCTGCGTCCGCGGCGACCCGTGAGGATGTCAACGTCTGACCGCTCTGGGATGCCGGGAACGAACGCCGGCCGTCCCGGCATCCGCCTGAGCCCAGGAGCACTTTGATGCCACCGCTGAGCACCGCAGCGCGCCGCGTCGCCCTTGCTGGGACGCTTGCCGTCGTGTTCGCGCTGCTGTTCGCGTCGCCGGCCGCGGCGCACGCCGAGCTGGTGAGCATCACCCCGGCGAACGGAGCGCGGTTGGCCAGCCCTCCGACCCAGGTGCAGATGACGTTCACTGAGTCGGTCAATCTGGTCGACGGCGGGATCCGGCTGGTCGACGGCCGCGGCGCCACTGTGCCCACCTCCGATCCGACCGTGAACGGTCACACCGTCACCTGGCCGATGCCGGCCGGCCTGTCGGAGGGCGCCTACGTCGTCACATGGCGGGTGGTTTCCGCTGACGGCCACCCGGTCAGTGGAGCATCGTCTTTCGGGGTCGGTACCCCCGCGGCCACCGTGCCCGACTCGGCCACGGCCACAGGGGCCCCTGGTACCACCGGCAGCACGGCGGTGGCCGGATTGACCGCGCCGTGGCCCGTGATTGTCATCCGCCTGGCCGGCTACGTCGCGTTCGCGTTGTTCGCCGGCGTGGCCGCGTTCGTGCTGTTGTGCGCACCAAGCACGAGCAAGGACCCCACTCTGCAGCTCCTGGCCCGCGTAGGGCTTCTCGGCGGAGCGGTCGCAGCGGTCGCCGCCATTTTGGTCCAGGGCCCGTACACGGCTGGGGTCTCGATGAGCCGTGTCTTGGACATGCGGCTTATCCAGCAGACCCTGGCGACTCCGTTCGGGGGCGCCATGATGTGGCGGCTCGCACTCTATGGTGTCCTCGGCGTGCTCGCCTGGCGCTTACCCAGGATCCTCAACCAGCTCGGCAGCTGGCTCGTCCCGGCCGGCTTGGCCGGCACGGCGGTGACCATTGCCGCGGCCGGGCACGCGGCCGCAACGGGCCTCGTCGACCTGAGCGTGGACGCGCTTCACGCACTCACCGCCGGACTCTGGGTCGGTGGCCTCGCCGCCCTCGTCGCACTCGGCCGATCTGTGGATCCGCGCACGCTGCACCGGTTCTCCACCCTCGCCATGGCCTCGGTACTCACACTGATCGTCACCGGCACGCTGAACTCGCTGCGCCAACTGGATGCCGTCGAGCAGCTGTGGCTGACCCGTTACGGGCTCACCCTGGCGGTCAAGCTCATCGTGGTTGCCGGCGCCCTCACCGCAGCCGCAGTCTCCCGGCGGCGCCTGCAGCAAAAGCAGGTGCCCCTACGGTCCGTCCGGGTCGAAGCCGCCCTCACGGTGGCCGTCCTCGCCATCACCGCCATGCTCAGCATGACAGCACCCCCACCTCAGGCAGTCGAGCCGACCAATCACACCGGTCACGGCGCGGGACCTGAGGCCACCAGCGCCGCGGTCCAGATGTCCCTCGGCGACCAGGGCAGCGCCGCACTCTCCGTCCTGCCCGCCGCGGCCACCGGGAGCCCTCTGCGCTTGCTCCTCATCGACACCAACGGCCAGCCGCTACGGGCCACCCGAGTCACCCTGAAGGTCGCTAACCCTGGGCGTGACGTCGCCCCGATACCAGTACCGATGCGCATGCGCGACGGCGTCTGGGTCGCGAGCTACCGCTTCCCCTTCCCCGGCACCTGGAAGGCCATCCTCACCGTCGACGGCATCGGCCCGTCCGCGATCGTGACCACAGCCGACATCACGATCCGCGACTGACCCACCGCCGAAGCTCCCGATCGCCTTGGCGGTTACGACCTTTGTCGAACAGTTGCGCGGCATGTCTGATCGCTGCCGAAACAATGCCCTGCATGGGTGGGGCGGGTGGGACTCGAACCCACGGCCAAGGGATTATGAGTCCCCTGCTCTAACCGGCTGAGCTACCGCCCCAGGTTTTCTACCAGCCGCGATTGATCGAGGCCGATGATAGCCACGACCGCCTTCCACGGCTCGGGCGCGTCCTTGGGCGGGCCCACGGCACCTTCTCGATAGAGTCGCCGCAGCCCTGCAGAGGCAAGTAGCCAAACAACACAGGAGGATCTGTGGCCGATCTCATCCCGGCAGAGTTTGAGGTGTTGGATGCGAGGTTTGCCGGAACGGGTGGCGACCGTTCGGTCGCCAAGCTCTTCTCCGGTGGTCGATGGCTCGAGGGACCCGCCTACCACGCCGCTGGTCGATTCGTGTTGTTCAGCGACATCCCCAACGATCGGATCCTCCGCTATGACGAGGTGAGCGAGCGTACTGACGTCTTCCTCACGCCAGCCGGATTCACGAACGGTCGTACGGTCGACCGGCAGGGCCGATTCGTGACCTGTGAGCACGGCGAGCGCCAGGTGACCCGAACCGAGCACGACGGCTCGGTCACCCTCTTGGCAAACTCATACAACGGTCACCGGCTCAACAGCCCCAATGACGTCGTTGAGCATTCGGACGGATCGATCTGGTTCACCGACCCCAGCTACGGAATTCACACCGATTACGAGGGTCATGAAGGCTCCTCGGAGATCGGCTCGCGTAACGTCTATCGTCTTGATCCCGCCAACGGAGACCTCACCTCAGTGGTCGAGGATTTCGCCCAGCCAAACGGCCTGGCATTTTCGCCCGACGAACGCCGTCTGTTCATCGTCGACAGCGAGCTGCACCACATCAGGGTCTTCGATGTTGATCATGGAACGCTGACGGGTGGCGAACTGTTCTGTGCTGATGACCAGGGTTACGACGGAATCCGATTTGATCATCTCGGTCGTCTCTGGGGAGCCGCTTATGACGGCCTGCACTGCTATCACCCGGACGGCTCATTGATCGGCAAGCTCCGGCTGCCGGAGATCACCGCGAACCTTACGTTCGCGGGACGCCAGCGTAATCATCTCTTCATCACCGCGACCAGCTCGCTTTACGGGCTCCGGGTCAATTTCCGTGCCGCCTCCTACCCAACTTGATTCTGGATATCTGCGCCTGGTCGCGCTGAATCTGATGCCTGTGGTGACCGCCATCGACAAGGCCGCAAGCTGTAGAGTCAAGACGCGGCATCGCGCCGAGAGTTTCAGGGGAAAGCTACTTGTGCTGCAAATGTTCGCTCGCACCGCGAGACTCGTTGGGCTCGTCAGCCCATCCGAGGCGCGGCTGCTCGGCGTCGTCACCGTGGCGATCGTTGGCTTGATATTCGTTTCGACCTTGGTCAATCCGCCGCAGTGGCTTCAACTTGTCGCACTCTTTGTTCATCTGATTTCTCTTGTGGTCGGCTTCGGCGCGGTGCTCGCCGTCGACTGGTATGGGCTGCTCTCCCTGTCTCGCCGAGTAACCGTTGGCGATGTGCTGCTCACCGCTGAACGGATGACGCCCTTGATCTGGATCGGGCTCGCCGGTCTCACCATGAGCGGCGTATTGCTCAAGCCGGATCTGAATTCATGGCTGGTCGTGGTCAAGCTCTGCTGTGTGCTTGGGGTGGGAATCGTCGGAGTACTTGCCCTGGCGACGAGCCGTCTCATGGAACGTCAAATGCCGATTCCCGCACGGTCGCTGATCCACCGTGGCATGGTGCTCGCCGGCGCCTCACAGACGTTTTGGTGGACCGCTGTGGTGATCGGCTTCGTGACCAATGAGGCGGGACAGTGACCAGCCCCCGCAATGGCGCAGGTCCGTACGGGTGAGCTGGTAGCAGGCAGGCGTTATCGGCCCCAGGGGATTGCCTCCGGGTCCGCCGAGCGAAGATCGTCAGAACGGCGCTGCCGGGCGATGCTGATCGCACCGGCCAGCAGCATGAGGCCAAGGAGAGTTGTCATCGAGGCGACCAGGTGTTGCGACCAGCTCCACTGGAATTCGACGTCTTCTCCACTGGGAAGCTTCGTGAATGGTGCGACCGCAACCCAGCCGACAAAGCCCCAACTCAAAGCGAGAAACCATGTTGGAATGCTGCGAGGGCCGACAGATCGTCGCTCGACGAGGCTCATCGCCAGCGGGACGATCCAGACAAAGTGGTGCAACCACGACACGGGTGAGACCAGCAACCCAGCCACGCCACAGAGGCTGATCGCCAGTCGGACGTCACCGAGCCGGTGCCACAGCACCGCTGCCCACACGCCGGCACCGGCGACGACAGCGGACAGCACGAGTGCGACCGCCGCCGGCGTTGGTCCGACACCGAAGATCCGGACGATGTTGGCTATCACCGACTGGTTGGTGAGGTAAATGATGCTGTGCCCAAGACCCGTGTCGCCATGCGCCAATCCGGTCCAGAATTCGTACGACGCCGCTGGGACTATGGCCGCGCTGGCCAGCGTCACCACAACGCCGGTTATGACGGCGACCCAAAAGGCCCGAAATTTCCGCACGGCCAGCAAATAGACCACGAATATCGCCGGTGTCAGCTTGATCGCGCCCGCAACAGCGGTCATCAGCCCCTCGGGTAGCAGCCGTCGAGGAAACACCCGAGGACCAGGGGCTAGGTCTAGAAAAACCAGCGCCACCAGGAAGATCCCGAGCTGACCGAAGGCCAGCGTTTGGACGATGGGCTGGACGACGTACACCACGGCGGCACCGGACAGGCTGAGCACCCAGCACGTAAGCCCGCAGCGGTGCAAGATCGCGACAAGCGCCACGGCGCCAGCTGCCGTCCAGCCGATCTGAACCACTGCTGTTGGCAGTAGCGCCAAGGGCACCGCAAGGACGGCCGCCAAGGGGGGATAAAGGAACTGAAGCTGCCCTGGAAGATCGTAGAAGTCGCCACCGGCAATCAACACGGAACCGGCGCGGCGATAGACGTCCAGATCGACCATGATCGGATGCCAGGGGTCGAAAGTGCCGTCGGGAAAAGAAGTGGCGTACAGCGCAGCTAGAACCGGCAATGCACAGACGGCCAACCAACTCGCGAGCCGTGACCAAAGAGCTTTCGGAGCGACGGGGGCGTAGACCTCATCCGGGCTCGTCAAGGCTTTGGGGGATTTGATGGATGTGCTGGACACTAGAGCCTCGAGCCTGGACTAGGTGGGGCCGGCGACCCAGTCGCAGATTCCGTCGGTTCGCCGCCCCCCGATTCGGTGCCCGATGGGCCTGGCGATCCTGAAGACGGCGATCCCGACGGCGCCGGCGACTGCGGCGATCCCGATTGTGGCGGTCCTGACTGTGGTGACCCTGACTGTTGCGGACTGCCCGAGCTGCCCGTTGGCGGCGGCGGCGACTGTGGTGGTTGATTCCGGAAGATCAGGATGGCAATGAGCACCGCCAGTGCAGCAAGTAGCAGCATGAGGAGCCACGACACCAAGATCGTTCGCCAGCCGGCGCGGTCGAAACGGCCTGGCCAGGGAAGCGGCCAGAGACGCGCCAGGCCGGGACGCACCCGGTTAATCCAGTACTGCCGATAGTCCGGGCCCGAGAGAACACCTTGTTGCGGCAGCGTCGCGAGCTGCACCGCGTCGAGGATCCCCATGGCCTGCGCCGCTGCAGCCGGCGAGCCGTCGTAGGCCAGCGCCGCCCACGGGGCGACGAAACGGTCGTCGGGCGCAACGGGGTCGTCCTCCTCGCTACGGTACTTGCGGGAAAGTCGACCAGTGTCTTGCCCATGTCCGCCCCGAGCGAGCACGGTGTCGATGTGCAGCGCGTTGATCTCACCCGCGAAGCGGGAGCGCGCGGCAGCGTCGGCGGCGGCTCCTTCGCTCAGCAAGATCACCATCGCTGGAGTGTTGGCTGGGTCGTGGGCAGTGAACGCGATTCCCGCTGGCGTCGCGCCGAGTCGTGCGTCGAGCCAAAACTCATTGACCTTTGGTGGGTCATCCGGCAGCAGCGGCGTTACCGGTACGTAAGCCGGCCCTGCGCCAAGTCCGCCGCCAGAGCCTGGATCGGAGGCAGCGCCTGAGCTGGCCCACGATTCATTCGGCGCTCCGGCCGGTGGCTCCGTGTTCGACATCACTCTCCATCTCGCGGCCTCGAGGCGGGTGAGGCCGGCCGCCGCGTCCTGCGGGGCACGGAGAGTCTATTCGGCCAGTACAGAGCAGTTGACAGCGATAAACGGGCCCTGAGCCTGTGACGGAATCCCTTCCTGAGCGCTTCTGTGCCCCCCTGAGCTGGTCGAACGGCGGCCTCCTCTGGGCTTCGACAGGCTCCAGCCCACATCAAGGTGGCGGTTGGGACTCATCGCTTTCACAGCTCACTATGGGCTGAGTCATAGCGTTGGGCTTGTCCAGGCTCATAGCCTTGAGTCCTGCGTCTGCGAGAATGGCTGGGTGTCCGGCGAAAGCACGGACGGTTCATCGTGCCCGTCCGTACAGACGCTCATTGGCGAATAACAGGGAGAGTGCGTGAGTAGTCCGTCGTTCGGCCAGCCTGTCGAGGAGCGCCCGGCTGCTCAGCCATCGGGCAAGCTCGGAAACCAGACTGCCTCGCAGCTACTCGGGGACGCCATCGCTCAGGTTCAGCGGGTGATCGTCGGGCAAGAGCACATGGTCGAGCAGCTCATGGTCGCACTGCTCGCCCAAGGCCACTGCCTTCTCGAAGGTGTGCCAGGGGTAGCCAAGACGCTCGCGGTGCGCAGTTTCGCCACCGTCGTCGGTGGTGACTTCGCCCGGATCCAGTTCACTCCCGACCTGGTTCCGTCCGACATCGTCGGCACCCGCATCTATCGGGCGAGCCAGGAGAGCTTCGACGTCGAGCTCGGGCCGATCTTCGTGAACTTCCTTCTCGCCGACGAAATCAACCGCGCACCCGCGAAGGTGCAGGCGGCAATGCTGGAGGCGATGGCTGAGAAGCAGGTCTCCATCGGCGGCACGACCTATCCCGTTCCGCAGCCCTTCATCGTGATCGCCACTCAGAACCCTATTGAGTCAGAAGGTGTTTATCCGCTGCCGGAGGCACAGCGTGACCGCTTTCTGCTCAAGGTCGACGTTCCCTACCCGGCCGGGAATGAAGAGTTCGAGATCCTCCGAAGGATGAGTGTCGATCCGCCGAGCTCACAGGCGGTCCTGAACCCCCAGATGATCCTCCAGCTGCAGCGCCAGGCCGAGGAGATCTTCGTTCATAACCTTGTCGCCGAGTACATCGTGCGGCTGGTCCTGGCGACGCGGACGCCCGCCGAGTTCAACCTGCCTGACCTCACATCGGTCATCCAGATCGGCTGCAGCCCTCGCGCCACGCTTGGTCTGGTTGCTGCCGCTCGCGCCCTGGCGCTGATCCATGGTCGCGACTATGTGCTGCCGACCGATGTGCAGTCAGTGGCCAAGGATGTGATGGCGCACCGTATCGTGCTCGGCTTCGACGCTGTAGCCGACAACATCGCACCAGCTCAGGTGATTGAGCGGATCGTCGCCATGGTGCCACCGCCGACGCCGGTCTGGAATCAGCAGTCCGGCCCCAATCATCAGACTTCGCCCGGCCGCTCAGTGCCGTCAGCCAATACGTACACCGCGCCGCCGGCGCCCTACCAGCAGCCCGTGCCGAACATGCCTAACCAGCCGGACTTCAGCTAGAGGCTGACGTGTCATACCCGCCGCCAGGCGGTCAGCCCGTTGGCTCACCCAAGTTTCCGCCGCCTACTGGTCCGCCTGTGAGTCATCCGCTACCCAGCGGTGCTCCCGTGCAGTTTGGTGCCCCCGAGGAGAGCATCGGAGCCGTTGCCTCGGTCATCGGTGCCCCCACCCGGGCCACCATCCCGCTGCACAAGCTTGCGCCGGAGGCTGCGTTGCGCCGCCTGGAGCTCACCATCGTGCGTCGCCTCGAGGGCTTCCTGCATGGGGACCACCTGGGGCTGCTTCCCGGACCTGGTTCAGACATCAGCGACGCCCGCATTTACGTCCCGGGAGAGGACGACGTTCGCAAGATCGACTGGGCGGTGACCGCGCGCACCACCGTGCCGTACGTTCGCGACACCATCTCGGATCGAGAGCTCGAAGTATGGGCTTTGCTCGACGTCACGCCGTCGATGAACTGGGGCACCGAAGGAGTCACAAAGCGGGACCTGGGCATTGCGGCGGTCGCGACGATCGGCTTCCTCAGCCAGAAGATGGGGGACCGATTCGGCGGCTATATCTTGCGACCGCAGACCCTGCGCCGGATGCCCGCCAGATCCGGGCGCTCGGCCCTGTACGGCCTGTTACGCAGGATGTTGACCGAGCCATTTGTGCCCGATCATGCCACCGGACCGATGACGCTCGCGGCAAGTGTGGAGCAGCTCTCGCGGACCCAGCGTCGCCGCGGCCTGCGGGTAGTGGTCTCGGACTTCTTGACCCCGGGCGATCATGAGCTGGATCCGAACGTGGAGCCGGCGTGGGAGCGCTCGATGCGACGGCTGGGCGTACGCAACCAGGTCCTCGCGGTTGAGGTGATCGACCGGAGGGAGATCGAGTTCCCCAACGTCGGTGACATGCTGATTCGCGATCCGGAGACCGACTTCGAGCGTTACGTGAACACGGGCGACTCAGATGCGCGAGCCAGAATGGATGCGGCAAGCGCGGCACAGCGGGAACGAATACGTATCTCGCTTCGTCGTGCAGGTGTCGGGCACATTCAGTTGCGGACCGACCGGGACTGGGTGCAAGACATTGCCCGGTTCGTGTTGGCGTACCGGCGCGTGGCGACTATGTTGCACGCCCCGCCCCAGGGAGTGACGAAATGAGATCCGTGCTGCTGACGCAGCAGGTGATTCCGCAGCTCGCGTTCCTGTCGCCGGAGCGGCTGCTGATCTTGCTCATCATCCCGGCGCTGGTTCTCGCGTACATCTTCGCCAGCCTCCGCAAGAACCGGCGTGGCATGCGCTTCACCAACACCTCCATGCTCGATGTGGTCGTGCCCAAGCAGTCGCAGTGGCGACGTCACCTCGCTGTCGCACTCTCACTGTTGAGTCTGATCACCCTCACCGCGGCCTTCGCGCGGCCGAAGACCCAGATCGACGTGCCACGCGAGCGAGCCACGGTCGTGTTGCTGATCGATGCGTCGCTGTCGATGCAGGCGACTGATGTCAAGCCGACTCGGCTCGACGCCGCAAAGCGGGCGGCGATCGACTTCGTGACGACGCTGCCTGAGAAATACAACGTCTCGGTGGTCTCGATGGCGGGAGCCGCAGCGATCTTGGTGCCCCCGACCACAGCGCACAACACGGTGGAAAACGCGATCAACAGCATCCAGCTGCAGGAATCGACCGCGATCGGCGAGGGAATTGCCACAGCGCTGCGGGCTCTGCAGCAGGCTCCGAAGGATAAGAACAACCCGAACTCAATTGCCCCGGGCGCGATTGTGTTGCTCAGCGACGGCTCGAACACGACTGGCCGCGCGCCGCTGCAGGCTGCTGCGGAAGCAAGAGCGGCCAAGGTGCCGATCTACACCATCGCGTACGGCACGGAGAACGGCTATGTCGATCTCGATGGCAAGCGGGAAGCCGTGCCGGTCGATCATGAGGAAATGAGGCAGATCGCCGCGGCGACCAACGCGGAGTATTTCGCTGCGGCCAGCGCCGATCAGCTGAAGAAGGTCTACCAGAACATCGGATCGGACATCGGGTATGAGAAGGCCGACCGCGAGGTGACCGCCCGCTTTGCTGGCTACGGCCTTGCGCTGGCTGTGCTCGCCGCCTTGGGTGCCATCTCACTCGGAGCAAAATGGCCGTGATGAACCTCGTCCCGAAAATGGTCGGAAACAGCAGCAAACTCGGCCGGATCCGTGTTGTGCATGACCACTTTTCGAAGAACGGATGCCGCGGATGATTCCGCTGCTCTCGTTTCTTGCTCCAGCGCGGTTGTGGCTGCTGCTGCTGATTCCGCTGCTAGTCCTGCTGTACCTGTGGATGGTGCAGCGCAAGCGGAACCGCACCAAGCAGGTGAGCAAGACGATGTTCGACCTCGTCATCCCACGGGATCGCACCTGGTTGCGGCATCTCGCCGTCGGCCTATCGATTCTCAGCCTGCTGACCCTGACGGTGGCCTTCGCCAAGCCGAAAGATCAGGTCTCGGTGCCGCGAGAACGGGCCACCGTCGTGGTAACCATCGATGTGTCACTGTCCATGGAGGCCAAAGACGTGGATCCCAACCGGTTAGATGCCGCCAAGGCCGCCGCGGAGCAGTTTGTGACATCCCTTCCGCCCAAGTTCAACGTCGCGCTAGTGACATTCGCCGGCACAGCGACAACGCTGGTACCGCCCACCCTCGATCGGGGATCGGTGACGGCAGCAATCCGTTCCTTACGCCCGCAAGCGTCTACTGCAATCGGTGAGGGCATATTCACCTCGCTTGCCGCGCTGGCCCAGGTACCGCCCGACCCGGACAACCCGAAAACTACGCCGCCCGCGCGCATCGTCTTGCTGAGCGACGGCAAGACGCAAGTCGGAAGGCCGTCGGATCAGGCTGCGATGGCTGCGAGGGCTCAATCGGTCCCGATCTACACCATCGCGTACGGAACCCCCGACGGTTACATCGACATTGGCGGCAGGCGGGAGCCCGTACCTGTGGATCGGGCCGAGTTGGCGAAGGTTTCCAAGATCTCTGGCGGGGAGGCGTACACAGCATCGTCTGCGGGGGAGCTCAAGGAGGTCTACAAGGACATCGGTACCTCGGTCGGTAAGGAGAAAGTGGATCGAGAGGTTACTTCGCGCTACGCCGGCTTCGGGTTGGGCTTTGCGATCCTTGCGGCGCTCGGCATGATCTCCCTCGGCGCGCGCTGGCCGTAAGGTCCTTGACCTCGCACAACTCGCCACACAGCACTCCCGCGAGACTAAGGTGCAGGCATGGTGAGCGTGGCGGAGAATCTGGCCGCGGTGGAAGCGCGGATCAAGGCGGCGTGCACTCGAGTCGGGAGGGATCCGAGTGAAGTCCGGTTATTACCGGTCAGCAAGAACCAAGGGATGGAGCTGATTGCGGAGGCCTACGAGGCCGGCGTTCGGCTGCTCGGCGAGAACAGGGTTCAGGAGGCGGCAGAAAAGGCGAGGTACTTCGCTGATCATCCCGACCTCAGGTGGGCGATCATTGGCCATCTACAGACCAACAAGGCCAGACAGGTGGCGGCCATGGCGTCGGAGTTCCACGCGCTAAGCAACGTCAAGGAAGCTGCGGCGCTTGACCAGGCCTTGGACGATCGCGGCCGGAGCCTCGATGTCTTCCTGCAAGTCAACTCATCGGGGGAACCCCAGAAGCACGGGTTGCCACCTGACGAGGTGGAGCCGTTCGCCATCGCGCTCAAGGCCTTTGGGACGTTGCGTGTTCGCGGCCTGATGACCTTGGCCGTGTTGTCGGATGATCAGCGAGAGATCCGGGCCTGCTTCGAGCGCATGCGCGACTTGCAGCGGCGGCTTCGTGCTAGCGAGGCTGTCGCCGGCAGCTACGATGAGCTGTCCATGGGTATGTCCGGTGATCTGGAGCTCGCGATCGAGTACGGGGCGACCACGGTGAGGGTCGGCCAGGCGATCTTCGGACCGCGGCCTTTACCAGACACTTATTGGCGGCCGACCTAGCACCCACCTCATGCGTCCTGAGCTTGTCGAGGAGTTCGACAAGCTCGGCCGACATGCGTTCCCGCGTACAGTCGTGCCGTGCGGAAGCTGACGACGGCCGCAGTCGGTAGTGCCGTCTTCTTTGTGGTCGCTCCCGGCATCGTGGCTGGGCTCGTGCCCTGGACCATCAATGGTGGTTGGGATGTGCGCTGGCCACTGTCGGCGTTCGGCGTCGCCATCGTGGCTTTGGGTGGTGGTCTGTTGGCAGTGGCGGTCGTGGTGCTGATCCGCAACTTCGTCCGTTTCGTAGTCGAAGGCCGGGGTACTCCGTCGCCGGTCCTTCAGACCGAACGACTGGTTGTTGGTGGTGACTATCGCTTCGTGCGTAACCCGATGTACCTAGCAGTGATTGCGGCGATTCTCGGTCAGGCGATGATCTTCGGCTCGCTCGACCTGCTGCTTTACGCCCTTGCGGTCTGGGCGATCATGGCGACGTTTGTCAGGTGGTATGAGGAACCGCTGCTTCAGAGCCGCTACGGTGAGGAATACGACCGCTATCGGCGAGGAGTGCGGGCCTGGGTTCCGCGGCTACATCCATGGCGAGCCGAGATGGATCACATCAACAATGCGAGCTGATCAGCTATGACATTGCGACCCTCCCGCGTCGCGTGGATCGCGCTCGTTACCCGCTGACGTCGTCCTCGAGACGGAAAAGCGTGTCTCCTCGCTCGTCCTCCGTTCAGCGGCGCGCGATCCGGTCTAGATTGTCGATGGCAATTGGCGGAACCTGATCCGCTGGTTCGAAGCCGAGAATCTGGCCGAAGAAGTAGATCTGCGCCTCGGTGGCCGCCTTGATCGTCTCCGCCTTACGGAAACCGTGACCTTCGCCTTCGAACATGATCAAGGCAACAGGCAAGTGTTTCTGGCGCGCTGCCTCGGCCAGCATGTCGGCCTGTGTCGGCGGCACTACCCTGTCTTCGGTCCCCTGCAGCAGCAGGATTGGCGCCGAGAGCTGATCGAGGTGGTAGATCGGTGAGCGCTCGGTATAGATGGCGCGTTCCTCGGGATACCGGCCTACCAAGCTGTCGAGATAGCGCGCCTCAAACTTGTGCGTGTCGGTCGCCATCGCCTCGAGATCGGCGATCCCGAACTGGCTGACGCCTGCAGCGAAGACATCTGTGGTCGTCAGGGCGGCCAGGGTTGTGAAGCCGCCAGCGCTGCCACCCCTGATTGCCAGCCGGGCTGGGTCGGCGAGCCGCTGCGCCCCCATCGATAACGCACCCGCGATGCAGTCCTGTACGTCAACGACACCCCAGCGGCCCTTCAGTCGGTCTCGGTAAGCCCGGCCATAGCCGGTGCTGCCGCTGTAGTTGACATCGAGAATGGCAAAGCCGCGCGACGTCCAGAACTGGTACGCCATCTTGAAATCAGGTGCAGCGAAGCCGGTCGGACCACCGTGGGACAGCGTGATCAAGGGGGGCAGGCTGTCCGCGGGTGCGCTGCAGCGAGCGTTGGTCGGGGGGTAGAAATAGCCATAGACGGCACCCTCCTGCCCAGTCCAACTGACCGGTTGTGCGAGTGATACCGAGGCAGCATCCATGATCATCGGCGCAGAGGATCTGACTGTGGTCCAACTGCCGTGATCGAGGTCGAGGAGCGCGAGCGTCGCCGGCTGGTCAGAGTGGTTGAGCACGGCGGCGGCGCTGCGGCCGTGGACGGCAAGCGAGGTGGCAGCCGTACGCGAGGGGGCGGCCTGACGAAGTGTGCCGTCGGAGAATCTCAGTACAGCGATGCTCTGCTCGCCGCTGCGGTTGATGCTGCACAACAGATGATCACGGTCGATGATCGCGTACGGCCGCTGTCCCAGTACCCACTGCGGCTCACAGAACTCCGCCTCGGTTGTACAGAGTGGTCGGACACCGTCCTCGCTCCACAGGTAGAGGTTCCACCAGTTCGTGCGATCCGAAACGAAGATCAACTTGTCACCCAGCCAGCGAGGATGCACAGCGGACTCGCTCGGGCCGCCTGCGACGGACTGACTGCTCACGACCCTCGTACCGCTGAGCGAGCCGACCATGATCGTCGTGGAATCCCACGGCATGTTCGGATGGTTCCACTGAGTCCAGGCCAATCGGCCATCCGCCGAAAGCTCAGGGGTGGAGTAGAAATCGGCACCCGCACACAGCCCTGCACCGCCATCCGGGTTGGGACCATCAAGATCAAGAGCCACGATGGTGTTGGCCGGTTCGCCACCGCCGGAATGGTCCTCGCGTACCGCGAGAACGAGTCCACGCTGGGGATGGACCCGAATGTCGCCGAATCGAAAGGCACCCTCGGGAGTGATCGGCCGCGGCTTACCATCGCCGCGAACTGCGTACAGACGCCCGTCGCTGTACTCCGAATAGACCACAGTGCCGCCGGAAACGTGATATTCCCCGCCGCCGTACTCGTGCACTCTGTCGCGTACATAGGCCGGCGCGGGGGTAACCTCAGCCGGCTCACCACCGGCAATGAGCCGTCGCCACAAGCTGGCACGGCCTCCTTCGTCAGCCCGCACCTCCAGCCAGTAGAGGTGCCGCCCATCGATCTGCACAGCGGCGAGTCCCACTGAAGACGCAGTCAGCTGGTCGACGGAGATCGGGGACACCCATGATCCGTACGGGGCAATTGTCACGGTCTCAATGTATGAGGTTGCCTCGCCGCGAGCGTCGGCGAATCGCGCGCCGCCGCACGACGACGGCGGCGGATTCCAAGCGCGATGCGCGAGCGGCGAACAAATAGGCCGCGAGCGTCGGCGAATCGCGCGCGGATTCCAACCGCGATGCGCGAGCGGCGAACAAAAGGGGGTGCGCGTCGCCTGCTACCTCTTGGTGCAGCTGTGGCCCATGGTGCAAGATAGGGAGCACACCAGGTCCGCTCCGCGTGACTGGCCTGAGGATGCAGGGGAAGGCAGCCCTCAGGTTGTCTTTGGTCTCGCACTTGGAGGATCTGGTCATGAGCACGACCCGTGGAGTTCTGTACATCCACTCCGCGCCGTCAGCACTGTGCCCGCACATCGAGTGGGCGGTCGGCGGCGTCTTTGGTATGCCCGTACGCGTCGACTGGATTCCTCAGCCGATCGAGCGTGCGTGCTATCGGACCGAGTACTCCTGGACCGGCCCATGTGGAATAGCAGCCAGACTGGCCAGCGCCCTAAAGGGCTGGCAACGGGTTCGTTTCGAGGTGACCGAAGAGGCCACCTCAGGTACTGAGGGTGAGCGGTATTCCTACACCCCGAAGCTAGGCATTTTTCACGCAATCACAGGAATCCACGGCGACATCATGATTCCCGAGGATCGGATCAAGCACGCGATAGCACTCTCCGCTCTCGGGGGCAAAGATCTCACCGACGCGCTGTACGCCCTACTCGGCCGCGCTTGGGACGAAGAGCTCGAACCCTTCCGCTACGCCGGTGACGGCGCACCGGTTCGCTGGCTGCACGAGGTCGTCTAACTCCCTCACCTACGCCGACTTGTCAGAACGCATTTGAGCTATGACTCAACTGACTTCTGACAAGTCGGCGCTAATCAGAGAGGGATGTTGGTGTGCGCACCACGTTCGCCGGTGTCGGCCTCTCGAATCGCATCGGCCAGGGCCGATCGGGTCACGTTGGGTGCCACGATCTCGTCCACCACCCCAATCTCGACTGCCTTTTCTACGCCCCCGGCGATGCGCTCGTGTTCGGCGGCGAGCTCGGTCTCGAGCTGAGGGCGAACGTCGTCGGCCACCTCGGCCAGCTTGCGCCGGTGCAGAATGCGAACTGCGGCGATTGGGCCCATCACGGCCACCTCGGCTCCCGGCCAGGCGAAAACTCGGGTGGCGCCGAGTGAGCGCGCGTTCATCGCGATGTACGCCCCGCCGTATGCCTTGCGGGTCACCAATGTGACTCGCGGCACCACTGCCTCGCCAAAGGCGTGCAGCAGCTTCGCGCCGCGGCGTACCACCCCGTCCCATTCCTGCCCGACACCCGGCAGATAGCCGGGTACGTCGACGATCACGACCAGCGGCACGCCGAAGGTGTCGCACATCCGGACGAACCGAGCTGCCTTCTCTGCGCTGAGCGAGTCCAGGCAGCCTCCCAGCCGCAGCGGGTTGTTCGCGATGACGCCGACCGTACGGCCACCAAGCCGACCGAGCGCGATGGTGATGTTGGGAGCCCACCGAGCGTGCAGCTCAACCGTCGAGCCGTGATCAAGCAGGCCATTGATCAGTGGATGAACGTCGTAGGCTCGCCGGGGCGACTCAGGCAACAGCGCAGCAAGATCAACATCTTTCACTCGCTTGGCGGTCAGGCCCTGGTTGGCGAGTAGGGTCGCCAACGCCCGGCCCTGCTCAATGGCGTTCAACTCGTCGTCCGCGACGACGTGGACGACACCGGATCGGCGCCCATGAGTGTCGGGGCCGCCGAGCCGCAGCATGTCGACATCCTCTCCGGTGACCGAACGCACAACATCAGGGCCAGTAACGAAGATCCGACCCTCCGGCGCCAAGATCACCAGGTCAGTCAGTGCCGGTCCGTACGCCGCACCGCCGGCTGCGAAGCCCACCACAATCGAGATCTGCGGGATCTTGCCGGAGGCCTGCGTCATTGCATGGAAGATCCGACCAACCCCGTGCAGGGAGAGCACGCCCTCGGCCAGACGGGCGCCACCGGAGTGCCAAATCCCCAGAATCGGCACCCGGTCGTGCATCGCGCGCTCATAGGCCTGCACCACCACGTCGCAGCCGTTCATGCCCATGGCGCCGCCCATCACGGTGGCATCCGAGCAGAAGGCGACCACCCGGCAGCCGTTGATGGTGCCGGTCGCGGCCAACATCCCAGAATCGTCATCCGGGGTGATCAACTCGACCGAGCCGACGTCCAACAGGGCCTGCAGCCGCAGGTTCGGATTGCGCGGGTCCTTCTCGCGTGGAACCTTGATCTTTTTGGATGCAGGGGCAGCAGCGGGGACTCCCGGCGCTTGCGGAGCAGGTGCGGTGCTCGGGGCGCTGCCCCGCTCAGTTGTCGTGGTCATCTCAGGCCTCCTGTGGCGTATGCGTTGGTGAAGGCCACGGCAACGTTGTGACCACCGAAGCCAAACGAGTTGTTGATCGCCGCCAGGTCACCGCTTGGCAGGTCGCGCACTTTGGTGGCGATGTCGATACCAAGATCAGGTTCTGGGTTGTCCAGGTTGATGGTGGGCGGGATCTTGCGGTGATAGAGGGCCAGCAGGGTGGCGAGCGATTCCAGCGCCCCTGCGCCACCGAGCAGGTGGCCGGTCATGGATTTCGTTGCGGTGACGATCGCCTCGGTGTGTTCACCCAGTGACTGTCGAATGGAACTGGCCTCGGTGACATCGCCTTGTGGAGTGGAGGTGGCGTGCGCGTTGACGTGCACGATGTCGCCGGGAGCGAGATCGGACTCGCGGAGCGCCTTGGTCATGGCCAAGGCCTGACTTACCCCGCTCGGGTCCGGCTGGACCATGTCGTGTGCATCAGCGGTGATGCCAGCGCCGGCAAGCTCGCCGTAGATGCGAGCGCCGCGCGCCTGAGCGTGCTCGAGAGTTTCGATGACGAAGATCGCTGCGCCCTCGCCGAGCACGAAGCCGTCTCGGTCGACGTCCCATGGCCGCGAGGCGCGCTCGGGTTCGTCATTGCGGCGGCTCATCGCCTGCATCTGGGCGAAGCTGGCGATCGGCAGCGGGTGGATGACGCCCTCGGTCCCTCCCACGACGGCAACATCGGCCCGGCCGAGCCTCAGCATGTCCAGGCCCAGCGAGATCGACTCGTTGCTCGACGCGCAGGCCGAGACAGGCGTGTGCGCCCCAGCTCGAGCTCCGAGCCGCAGGCTGACATTAGCCGCGGAGGCGTTGGCCATCAGCATGGGGATGGCCAACGGGCTGACTCGGCGAGCGCCTTTCTCTTTTTGGACATCCCAGTTGGACAGCAAGGTCATCATGCCGCCGATGCCGGTGGCGATGGCCACCCCCAGACGCTCACGGTCGACAGGGTTGTCCTCCCGAAGCCCATACCCGGCGTCCTGCCAAGCCTCCAGGGCGGCGACCACTGCCAGCTGCGCGCAGCGGTCGAGCCGGCGTGCCTCGACCCGTTCCAAAACCTCGGCGGGATCGACGGCCGCCTCTGCCGCGATCTTCACTGGAAGATCAGCGGCCCAGTCGGCACCGATCTTGTGTACGCCGGACTTGCCGGCCAACAGACCGTCCCAGGTGGTGGGGACGTCGCCTCCGAGCGGGGTGGTGGCTCCGAGGCCGGTAACGACAACGCGGATGCGTGACATTGCGTGACTCCTGCGATGCGTGTCGAGTTGTTTGCTAGTTTCGGGGCTCCGTGGTCTGGATGACCCCGACATGATCAGCGGCGCTGATCAGGCGGCAGCACGCTCGATGTAGGCGACGGCGTCGCCCACGGTTTTGAGGTTCTTGGCCTCTTCATCGGGAATGCTGACGCCGAACTTTTCTTCGGCGGCATAGATGATCTCAACCATCGACAGCGAGTCCACGTCCAGATCATCGGTGAACGACTTGTCCAGCTGGACGTCGTCGACTGGGACGCCGGCAACCTCATTGACGATCTCAGCTAGATCGGTGCGGACTTCCTCGGTGGTGGGCATTAATTGGGCTCCTTCAGTGGTGGTTGGGATGGTGCAATTGAGACGCGAGATCATGGCAGGACGATCACCTGGCCGGCGTAGGCCAGGCCGGCACCGAAGCCAATGATCAGGCAGGTCTGCCCGCCGCGGGCCTCGCCCGACTCCAGAAGCGCCTCAATAGCCAGCGGAATTGATGCCGCGGACGTATTGCCCTGCCGCGCGATGTCGCGTGCGACGACGACGCGGCTGGGCAATTTGAGAGCGCGGAACATGGCATCAGTGATCCGCATGTTGGCCTGGTGCGGGGCGAAAACATCCAGGTCCTCGGGGCGTACGCCGGCGGCGTCCAAAGCCTCGGCGGCCGTCTTGGCCATCGTGTAGGCGGCCCATTTGAAGACGGGATTGCCTTCCATCCTCAGGGTCGGCCAATTCGCCTCGCCGTCGGTGGGCCGATACGACTCCCTATCCCAGGCCAGCGCGGCATCCCAGGGCTCGGTCTGCTGAATCAGCAGAGCCTGGTCGCCGTCGGACCCCCAGACCACGGGCCCGATGCCGGGGGAATCGCTCGGTCCGATCACAGCAGCACCGGCGCCGTCGGCGAAGAGGAAGGCGGTGGACCGGTCGGAGCGGTTAGTCATGTCAGTGAGTCGCTCGACACCGATGATCAACACGTACTTCGAGGCGCCGCTCCGAATGAACGAGTCGGCCATCGCGGTCGCGTAGCAGAACCCAGCGCAGGCGGCGGAGATGTCGAAGGCGGCGGCGCTCTTCGCCCCGAGTTCGCTCGCGATCGTGGTTGCGATCGCGGGCGTTTGGTAGAGGTGAGTGACGGTCGAGACTATGACCGTGTCGATCTGGCCTGCCTCGATACCGGCGCGATCCAACGCCTTACGGGCGGCGGAAATAGACATCATCTGAATGGTCTCGTCGTCGGATGCCCAGCGTCGCTCGATGATCCCGGACCGGGTGCGGATCCACTCATCTGAGGAGTCGATCATCGTGCAAATCTCAGCGTTGTCGACCACTCGACGCGGCCGGTAGCCGCCCAATCCGAGGATGGCGGAGTACTGAGCTCCGGGAGTCACGTTGAGCGTCATCGGGTGACCTCGGTCGCATCGGCGGATTCGACGGTCGGGTGCAGCCGAAGCAGCGGTTGACCGGGGGAGACGGGATCCCCGTCCTCCACCAGCCACTCGACCACGATGCCACCGTGGGGCGCGTCGACGGGCATCTCGTCGCGGAGGTTCTTGACCATCCCGACGGTGCTGTGGTTCGGCAAGATCGTGTCAGCCTCGATGTCCTCGGTGCGGATGAACTGGCCCTTGCCGGGCGAGACGATCAGACGCCAGGTGGGATTGCCGGCAATCGGGGAGGCGGATGCGGCACCGCCGTGTTTCTGAACGAACTCCATCGCCCCCTCAAGCTGATCGGGAGTGTTCAGGGCGAAGGCCTCTACGCCCTTGAGATTCCGCTTGGCGATGCCGGTCAATGTGCCTGCCGGCGGCATCTCCAGCAGCCCGGTGACCCCTAGGTCGCCCATCGCGGCCATGCACAGGTCCCAACGCACCGGCGAGGCTACCTGACCCACCAGTCGAGTGAGTACCTCCCGGCCATCGTGAACGACCTGACCATCGGCATTCGACAGCAAGCGGGTTCGCGGGTCGTGAGTGGAGATGGCGCGTGCCAGAGCCGCAAGCCGGGCAACGGCTAACTGCATGTGCACGGTATGGAAAGCTCCCGCAACGCTGAGCTCAATGAGCCTGGCGCGCGCCGGGGGGCTGCCGGCCAGAGCGGCCAGCTGATCCTTGGTGCCCGCTGCGACGATCTGGCCGCTGCCATTGTTGTTGGCAGCCGTCAAACCATGTGCAGCGAGTGCGGCGAGCACATCGTCTGGATCACCACCAATGATGGCCGTCATCGAGGTTGGGGTAGCGGCGCTGGCCTCGGCCATCGCACGTCCGCGCTCGCGTACGAAGACCATTGCCTGTTCGGCTGACAGCACGCCTACTCCTGCCGCGGCGGTGATTTCGCCGACCGAATGACCCGCAACGACTCCGATGAGTGGGTAGCCATCGGCCGGATGCGGGAACAGTTCGAGCGCGGCGAGAAGGCCGGCGGCGACCAAGAGTGGTTGGGCAATCGCAGTATCTCGGATGGTTTCGGCCTCAGCCTCGGTGCCGTAGTGCCCTAGATCAAGGCCAGATACCGCTGACAGCCAATTGAGGCGGTCAGCGAAAGTGGGCACCTCGAGCCATGGGCCGAGGAACCCCGGTGTCTGGGCCCCCTGACCTGGCGCCACAATTGCGAGCACATCTGTACTATTCCCGGCATTGCTCCGAAGGGCGTATGAGGACGGCACGAATCTTCGGAAGTCCTATTGTCACTTCCCGACAGTTTTGGTCTGGCCTGCTGCTCGCGCAATCGCGCGCTTGGATCCGACGTCGTCGTCACTCTTCGCGAACGAAAAGCGTGTTCGCTCGTCTTTCCTCCGATCGTCGGCGCGCGATTTCCCGACGCTCGCAGGATGCGGCACAGTCTGGTTACGGAAGCGCGATCCGGGGTTTCATTGTCGACGCTCGCGGCAGGGAGGATCCTCCGGTCGTGGGAGGCGCACGACCTGGGGGGCCTCCATCCCGAGTAGGTTGCTTGGGCTTCATCGCCCAGTCGTAGCTAATTCCTCGGGGCGGGAGCGGGCGAAGAGGCGGCCGAGGGTGATCGCTAGGCGCAGCGCGTACGCGTCGCGTGGGTCGGTTGGGCTGTAGCCGGTGACCTCGTGGATGCGTCGCAGTCGGTAACGGACGGTGTTGGCGTGGACGAACAACGCCCGTGCGGCTGCTTCCACCGATAGTCCTTGGTCCAGGAAGGTGACCAGCGTCTCCAGCAGGCCGCCTCCGGCTGCTTGCAGCGGCTCGTAGATGTCGTGGGCCAGCGCCCGGCGAGCGTGACCGTCACCTGATAGTGCTCGCTCTGGAAGCAGATCGTGGGAAATCACCGGTCGCGGCGCCTCCGGCCAGCCCGCCGCGGCGCGATAGGCCGAGACAGCCTCTCGAGAACTCGCACCGGCGTCCATCAAGTGCTCCACTGGCGGTCCGACGATGACCGCCCCGGGTCCAAACATCGTGACGAACTTGCCGACGATCTCCACGGCTCGGTCTCCTGAATCCAGTCCGGCGCCGCCTAGGACGACGATCATCCGGTCGCCCTGTACTGCACCGAGCATGTCGCTTCCTGCGATGGCCGCGCTATGCCGGATGGATTCCAACGCCTGCGCTGCTTCCAGCTGTGGGGCGGGTCCGACCACAACCACAACGCCCGCGGTCGAATGCCAGCCCAGAGTTGACGCCCGTGACAGCACGGTCTCGTCGGTCTCCCCACGCAGCACGGCGTCGACGACCAAAGCTTCCAGCCGCTCGTCCCAGGCGCCGCGCAACTCGGCCGCACGCGCATAAATCTCAGCTGCCGAAAAGGCAACCTCCCGGCTGTACTGGTCGATCGCCACATGCAGGATGGGCCGGTCGCCTTTCGGCATGAGCTCATCGATCTGGCTCTCGACCACCTCGATCGTCGTCCGCACCAACTCCACGGTCTGATAGAGGGAGATCTTGCGTGCCAGCTCGCGAGGCGCCGAGCCGAAGACCTCTGAGGTACTCGGCGCCTGGGGACCCGGAGCGGCGAACCACCGTACGAAACCGTCGATGCCAGCCTGGGCCACCAGCGTGATCCATGATCGGTGCTCGGCGTCTAGCCGGCGGAACCAGTGATAGCGCGTCTCCATCTCGGCGATGGTGGCGGTGGTCATCTTGCCGGTCACGCCGGCGAGCCGCTTTGCAATCGTGGCGCGAGTTTTGGCGGACGGGAGCAGGGACCTATTGATCTCTCGTGTGCTCGCGGCCATAGGGTGACTGTAGTGCCGAGTTGTCAGCATCTCAGCGCGCTATAGCCTGCTGAGAGTCTGACAAGTCGCAGACGATCGGAGGCCTGTCGGCACGTGAGTGATCTTGATACCCGGCCCCAGGAGTATCTGTGTGCCGGGCGGCCTGACGGCGGACCTGAGAAACTGTTGCTGACGGCTCGTCGGGTCTATCTCGGCAGAACCACTGAGGTAGCACGCGCGCTGCCGGACAAGCAGATCCGGATGATCGGTGCCTGGTGCTTTCTTGATCATTACGGGCCTGAGGATGTCAGCGGCTCAGCCGGCATGCAGGTCTGGGCGCATCCGCACACCGGCTTGCAGACGGTCAGCTGGTTGCTTGACGGCGAGATCGAGCATCGCGACAGTCTCGGCTCGCGGGCGATGGTACGGCCGGGGGAGCTCAACATCATGACCGCTGGTCACGGCATCGTGCACAGCGAGATTTCCCAGCCAGACAAGCCGCCACTGCTGCATGGGGTACAGCTTTGGGTCGCGCTGCCGGATGCGATGCGCGACCTTGACCCGGCGTTCCAGAGCTACGCCGATCTGCCAGATCTGAACAGGCCGGGGGTCCATGGGAAGGTGCTGATCGGTGACGTCGACGGCGCTAGGTCGCCGACACTGGCCTACTCGCCGCTCTGTGGCGCGGACCTGAGATTCGATGCCGGTGCCGATGTGGTGCTTGCTGTCGAGGAAGGGTTTGAGTACGGAATCTTTGTGGTCGCGGGTGCGGTAGTCGTGGAATCGACGACAGTCGGAGTAGACCAGCTGCTCTATCTTGGTGCCAACCGACCAAACCTCCGTATCCGCAGCCAGCATGGCGGTCGCGTAATCATGCTCGGCGGACAGCCCTTCGCTGAGGACATCGTGATGTGGTGGAACTTCATCGGCCGAAGCCATCAGGAGATCGTGGAGTTTCGGTCGGCTTGGGAAAGGCGGGATCCGCGATTCCCCCCCGTTGTCAGCCGCTCCGAGAAGGTCATGGAGGCGCCGCCAATGCCGACGGTCCGGCTCAAGCCACGTCCGCGGAGGAGCCTGTCCGAGTGAATCCGGTGCAAGCCTTGCGGGAGATCGGATTCCTGCTGGAACGGTCGCGAGCCGACACCTATCGAGTGCGTGCCTACCGCGGTGCCGCCGAGGTGATCTCAAAGCTCAGTGAGGATGAGCGTCGCGAACATCAGGAGCAGGGCACGTGGCCGAAGGTTCCGGGCGTTGGACCCAAAACCGCGACGGTGATCACTCAGGCGATGGACGGGCAGGTGCCTGAGTACCTGCAAAAGCTGCGTGAGGAGAAGCAGCCGCTGGTCGAGGGCGGACTAAACATGCGGGCAGCGATCAAGGGTGACCTCCACTGTCACTCCTCGTGGTCCGACGGCGGCAGTCCGCTCGAGGAAATGATGATCACGGCACGGGGTCTCGGTCATGAATATTGCGCCATTACTGATCATTCGCCGCGGCTGCAGGTGGCCCGTGGCTTGAGCGCGGATCGATTGCGTAACCAGATGACAGTTGTCGCCGATCTCAATCAGGTCATGGCACCATTTCGCTGCTTGCAGGGCATCGAAGTCGACATCCTTGAGGATGGCGGTCTTGATCAAGAGGATGGACTGTTGGCCGAGCTTGATGTGGTCGTGTCGAGCGTGCACTCCAAGCTCCGCTCCGACTCGGAGACCATGACGCATCGGATGGTCGGCGGTATCGCCAATCCGCGGACCAACATCCTGGGTCATTGCACGGGTCGGCTGATTGAGGGAGAACGCGGCATCCGACCGCAGTCCGTCTTCGATGCTGAGGTCGTCTTCGAGGCCTGCCGTGCGTTCAACGTGGCCGTAGAGATCAACTCCCGTCCCGAGCGTCGCGACCCCCCAACCAAGCTGCTGAACATGGCGATGGAGATGGGGTGTCTCTTCTCCATCGACACAGACGCCCACGCGCCAGGACAACTGGAATTCCAGATCTACGGGTGTCAACGAGCCGAGGATCTCGGACTGGATCCGGCTCGGGTGATCAACACCTGGCCAGTCGATGAGCTGCTGGCCTGGTGCGCGAAGACGGACTAGGGCGTGAAGGGTTCCAATCCATGTCCGCCCTCGCGGCCACCTGGCCTAGGTGGTCGCGGGTGATACCAGTCGCGCTGCTGGTATAACCTGTGGCGATGTGCTGACCGTCGGAGGTAGTGAACCGGTGAGTGAGGACGATGAGCGGTTAGAGGAGTCGGCGCCGCCTCCTGCTATTCCGGTCTTCTTCCTCTCCGACAGCACGGGAATCAGTGCAGAGACGATGGGCAACGCCCTGCTGATCCAGTTTCCCGACCTGCGGTTCGAACGTCGACTCATACCGTTCATCTCCTCAGTCGAGGAGGCCCGCCGCGTGGTGGCGATCCTGGACGCTGCAGCCGATGGTGCGGTGGCCCCCTTGGCTTTCTCGACCACAGCAGTCGAAGAGGTCCGGCAGGAACTCTTGCGTACAAAGTGCCCGTTGATCGACTTCTTCGGCATGCACATGGACAGCGTCGAGTCGATCCTTGGAGCCAAGGGGATCCGAGTAGCGGCGCGGCTGCATGGGATGGGGGACGTCAAGCGCTATAACGCGCGGATGGCTGCTGTTGAGTATGCGATCGAACACGACGACGGCCAGAGCATGCGAGCGCTGGACAAGGCAGACGTGATCTTGTTGGCCCCATCGCGCTGCGGCAAGACACCTACGACGATGTATCTGGCCTTGCAGCATGGCATCTTCGTCGCCAACTACCCACTCGTCGATGAAGACTTCGAGAGTGCTGAGCTGCCACGGCCGGTACGTGGGCTGCGCAACCGATGTTTCGGGTTGACCACCACCCCGGCGCGGCTCAGCCAAGTTCGGAACGAACGAAGACCGAACTCCCGTTATGCCTCGTTCGAACAGTGCTCCTACGAGCTGCGCGAGGCCGAGGCGATGTACCGCAACCATCGCCTTCCCGTGATCAACTCCTCAACCAAATCCGTAGAAGAGATGTCCACCGTGATCTTGCAGACGCTCAACCACAGGCCGTGAGACGGAGAGGAAACACCATGCCAGAATCCTCGAGTGCGTCAACCATCGCGTGGTTCGCGGACCTCGGGCTGGCCGATATCGACCAGGTGGGCGGCAAGAATGCCTCGCTCGGCGAGATGGTCGGAAACCTGACCTCAGCGGGCGTACGGGTGCCGAACGGATTCGCCACCACTGCGGATGCCTACCGGCACTTCATCTCCGGCGGCGGCGGCCTGGCTGAGATGATCAATGCCGAGCTGGCGGCGCTGGATACTGACGACGTCCAGCAGCTTGCCGCCGTCGGTCGCAGGATCCGCGAGGCGGTGACTCGGCAGCCCTTCCCAGCCGACCTGGAGGCCGATATTCGTGCTGCCTACACTCGGCTAGCCAATGACTCAGACAACGTCGCTGGCGACGTGGTCTCATTTGCGGTGCGGTCCAGTGCGACCGCTGAAGACCTTCCGGACGCCTCCTTTGCAGGTCAGCAGGAGACGTTTCTCAATGTCCGCGGCATTGATGCCATTCTGGCCGCGATCAAGGAGGTCTTTGCCTCCCTCTACAACGATCGCGCGATCGCCTATCGGGTCCATCAGAAATTCGAACACGACGCCGTTGCGCTATCGGCCGGGGTACAGCGGATGGTGCGATCCGACATCGGAGCGTCTGGAGTGATGTTCACCATGGACACCGAGTCGGGCTTCGCCGATGCCGTCTTCATCACTTCCTCCTATGGTCTTGGTGAGGCTGTTGTTCAGGGGGCAGTGAACCCCGACGAGTTCTATGCCTACAAGCCGGCCTTACGCGCCGGGCGACCGGCAATCCTCAAGCGTGGCCTCGGCAGCAAGGCAACCAAGATGGTCTACACCGCGCAAAGCCAAGTTGGCCTGACAACGCAGTTCGTGGATGTCGATCAGGCCGACCGGAAACGGTTGTCCCTCAGTGACGCTGACGTCACCGAGCTGGCGCGCCAAGCGCTGACCATTGAGGAGCACTACGGGCGACCGATGGACATCGAATGGGGCAAGGACGGGCTCGACGGCCGGCTCTACATTCTCCAGGCACGGCCCGAGACCGTGAAGTCGAGGCAGTCTGCCGCCCGGGTTCAGCGTTACCGAATTCGGGAACGCGGACCAGTCCTCATAGAGGGGCGCGCCATTGGGCAAAAGATCGGTGCGGGCACCGTACGCGCGCTGCACTCGGTCACCGAGATGCATCTCTTCAATCCCGGCGAGGTACTGGTGGCCGATATGACCGACCCCGACTGGGAGCCGATCATGAAACGAGCTGCAGCCATCGTTACCAATCGCGGTGGCCGGACCTGCCATGCGGCGATCATTGCCCGTGAGCTCGGAATCCCGGCTGTCGTCGGCACCAGTACGGCAACCAGCGAGCTGCGCGACGGCCAGCCGGTGACCGTCTCGTGTGCTGAGGGTGACACCGGCTATGTGTACGCCGGCATGCTCGACTTTGCAGTCGAGGAGTCCGAGCAGGACAGCATGCCCGAGATCGGTGTCAAGATCATGATGAATGTCGGAACACCGGATCAGGCCTTTGCGTTCTCGCGGCTACCGAACGCTGGGGTCGGGCTGGCCCGGCTGGAGTTCATCATCAACAACCAGATCGGCATCCATCCCAAGGCCCTGCTGGAATTCGCCGAGCTCGACGAGCCGCTGCGCAGCCAGATCGGTGACATCGTTTCGGCGTACGAGACGCCGCGTGATTTCTTCGTACGTCGGGTGGCTGAGGGAGTTGCCACCATCGCGGCGGCGTTCGCGCCGCATCCGGTGATCGTACGCATGTCGGACTTCAAGTCCAACGAGTACGCCAGCCTGCTCGGCGGTGATCGCTACGAGCCGCACGAAGAGAATCCCATGATCGGCTTCCGGGGAGCTGCACGATACCTCTCACCGGACTTCGCCGACTGTTTCGCGATGGAGTGCGATGCGCTCCGCTACGTCCGTGACACCATGGGCCTCACCAACGTGAAGATCATGATTCCCTTCGTCCGTACCCTCGCGGAGGCCGAGGGAGTGGTACGGCTGCTGTCCGAGCACGGACTTCGCCGCGGCGACAATGGTCTGGAAGTGATCATGATGTGCGAACTGCCATCCAATGCCGTTCTGGCCGATGCATTCCTTGATCATTTCGATGGCTTTTCGATCGGATCCAACGACCTGACCCAGCTGACGTTGGGACTGGACCGCGACTCAGGTTTGGTCGCCGCCACCTTTGACGAACGCGATCCGGCCGTGAAGTTCTTGATCAGCAGCGCAATCAAAGCCTGCAAGGCGCGTGGAAAGTACGTTGGGATCTGTGGACAAGGTCCCAGTGATCATCCCGATCTCGCCGAGTGGCTGCTGGAGCAAGGAATCGACAGCATCTCGCTTAATCCCGACACTGTGGTCGAGACCTGGATCAGACTCGGCCGTGGTGCGCGGTAGGCCGATTCCTGATTTTGTCTCACGTCAAAGCCCACTCGGATCGGCCATCATCCCCGCCGACCAACCGCCGACGTGACACGCAAAGCGTGTAGCAGCTGGGCGCGTTAGGGTCGGCGGGTGGATGACATGAGTCTGGCCGCCCAGCTGGTACGCGAGGCGGGCACTCTGGCCAGCGAGATGCTCAGTGACGGTTTGGAAACTCGCTACAAGACCTCGATTTCCGACGTGGTATCAGCAGCTGACCAGCTGGCCGAGGAACGCATCAGTGGCAGGCTCGCGGAGCACCGGCCTGACGACGGGCTGGTCGGGGAAGAGGGTGCACGCAAGACGGGCGACGGACGAACCTGGTACATCGATCCGGTCGACGGCACGTACAACTTTCTTTCCGGCATTCCGTACTGGTGCTCGGCCGTCGGGCTCGTCGACCCTGAGGGGCCTTTGTTGGGAGCGGTGTACTACCCAGCGCTCGATCAGCTTTGGGTGGGTGGGCGGGAATCTCCCACGACACAGAACGGAGTGCCGGTGCCCACGCTGGTCAACCAACCCCTCTCCGAAGTGTCGGTTGCCACCTACCTCCACCCGCGAAACATCGGGGATCTGCCGCGCGTGACTGCTTGGCAGTCGGTGATTGCCTCCGCCGCGACCATGCGGATCCTCGGGTCCGCGTCAGTCGACATGGCTGAGGTGGCGAGCAGCAGGCTTGGCGTGTTTCTCCAAGCCAATCTGAACCCATGGGACTGGTACCCGGGCGCCGCATTGGTCATTGGTGCAGGTGGGGTTGCCGATGAACTCGTTGTCGGCGCGAACCGATGGCAGATCGCCGGCAACGCGCAAGCCGTCGAGGACGTCAAGACGGCGCTTCAGCGCTGAGAGCCCTTACGCTCCAGCGCCTTCTTGGGCAACGCCGGCGACGGCGGTGGGGTCACCGAGGGAGTAGCGATCGAAGGCCTCGGCAGCCGCGCTGCCTTCATACAGCCCATCGCGTGCGAGGGATTGCAGCGTGGCCACCACGATCGACTCGGCATCGACCAGGAAATAGCGCCGGGCCGCCGCTCGGGTATCGGCGAGGCCGAAACCGTCAGTGCCCAGCGAGCACCAGGTATGACGCACCCACGGAGCGATCTGATCTTGGACCGCACGCATGTAGTCACTGACCGCGATCACCGGTCCTGGTGCGCCATCGAGCGCGCTCGTGACATACGGCCAGCGTCGCTCCTCGCCGGGATGGGTGAGGTTCCATTTCTCCGACTGCACCGCGTCACGGCGCAGCTCGTTCCATGAGGTGACCGACCAGACGTCCGCGGCAACGCCCCATTCATCGGCCAGCATCTGCTGCGCCTTGAGCGCTGCGGTCATGGTCACGCCGGAAACCAGGATCTGGGCGCGGGGCCGATCCCCCTCCAACGGCGACGCCGCGTAGTGGTACATCCCGCGCAGCAACGCCTCTACGTCAAGGTTCTCCGGTGCACCCGGCTGCGCCACAGGCTCGTTGTACATGGTGATGTAGTAGAGGATGTCCTCGCCGTCCGGGTGGTCCGGGTCGTCGTGGCCGTACATACGCCGCAGCCCGTCCTTCACAATGTGGCCGATCTCGTACGCAAAGGCCGGGTCGTAGTAAACGACTGCAGGGTTGGTGCTCGCGAGCAACGGTGAGTGGCCATCGGCGTGCTGCAAGCCTTCGCCGGTCAGTGTGGTGCGGCCGGCCGTCGCGCCGAGCAGGAAGCCGCGTGCCAGCTGGTCCGCCATCGCCCAGATCCAGTCGCCGGTGCGCTGGAAGCCGAACATCGAGTAGAAGATGTAGAACGGGATCATTGGCTCGCCATGCATGGCGTACGCCGACCCGGCAGCGATCACCGAGCCCATGGCGCCGACCTCAGAGATGCCCTCGTGCAGTAGCTGGCCCTTCTCGGACTCTTTGTACGACAGCAGCAGCTTTCGGTCGACCGACTCATACGTCTGGCCGTGTGGATTGTAGATCTTGGCGGTCGGGAACATCGAGTCCATGCCGAACGTACGGAACTCGTCCGGAGCGATGGGCACGATCCGATGACCGATCTCTTTGTCGCGCATGAGATCTCGAAGGAGCCGTACAAAGGCCTGGGTTGTCGCCACCTTGGTTTTTTCACCGGCCGGCTCCATCACCGGTGCATAGACCTCGTCGCCGGGCAACTTGATGATCGTCGGCTTCACCCGACGCTCGGGCAGATAACCGCCCAGCTCCCGACGCCGCTCCTGCAGGTACTTGATCTCCTCCGAATCGTCGCCCGGGTGATAGTACGGCGGGTTGTACGCGTCCTCGAGCTGGCTATCGGGGATCTCCAGGTAGAGGCGGTCACGGAACGCCTTGAGGTCCTTGGTGGTCAGCTTCTTCATTTGGTGAGTGGCGTTCTTGCCCTCCAGTGCGTCAATGGTCCAGCCCTTGACTGTCTGCGCCAAGATCACGGTGGGCTGGCCGACATGCTCGGTGGCCGCCTTGAACGCCGCGTACACCTTGCGATAGTCATGTCCGCCGCGGGAGAGCACCTTGATCTGGTCGTCGGACATGCCTGAGACCATCTTCTGCAGCCGCGGATCGGAGAAGAAGTTGTTGCGGATGTAGGCGCCGTCCTCGACGAGGTAGGTCTGGAATTGCCCATCAGGTGTGGTGTTCATCCTGTTCAACAGCGCGCCATCGGAGTCGGCAGCCAGCAGCGGATCCCAGTCGCGGCCCCACAGCACCTTGATCACGTGCCAGCCAGCACCGAGGAAGATCGACTCGAGCTCTTGGACGATCTTGCCGTTGCCACGGACTGGGCCGTCAAGCTGCTGCAGATTGCAGTTGATCACCCAGGTGAGGTTGTCGAGCTCTTCCCGCGCGGGCAGTCCGATGGCCCCAAGCGACTCCGGCTCACCCATCTCGCCGTCACCGAGGAAGCCCCAAATGCGCTGCTGGGTTGTGTCCTTGATGCCGCGGTTGTGCAGGTAGCGGTTGAACCGCGCCTGGTAAATCGAGTTGATGGCGCCGATACCCATGGAAACGGTCGGAAACTCCCAGAAGTGTGGCATCAGCCTGGGGTGCGGATAGGAGGAAAGCCCCTTGCCCGGTCCGTGCGACACCTCCTGACGGAAGGCGTCCAGCTGGTCGGTGGTGAGCCGCCCTTCCAGATATGCCCTGGCATAGATGCCTGGAGACGCATGCCCTTGGATGAAGACATGGTCGCCGCCACCGGGATGATCCTTGCCGCGGAAGAAGTGGTTGAAGCCGACCTCGTACAAGCTGGCCGCACTCTGGTAGGTCGCGATGTGGCCGCCGACCTCGAGACCCTTGCGGTTGGCCTTGCTCACCATGATTGCTGCATTCCACCTGATGAAGGCACGAATGCGACGCTCGATGTGCTCATCGCCTGGGAACCACGGCTCGGATTCAGGAGGAATCGTGTTCATGTAATCGCTGCTCCGCAGAGCAGGCAGGCCTACCTGGCGCGCTCGGGCTTGCTCAAGCAGCTTGAGCATGATGAACCGGGCGCGGTTCCTTCCTTTGTCCTCGAGCAGGCCGTCGAGTGACTCTAGCCAGTCGCCAGTCTCATCAGGATCGATGTCGGGTAGTTGGCTGGGCAAGCCGTCGGCAGTGATGGCCGGATGAGGTCCTGGCGTCGCCATGCAAAAGCTCCTTACGTCTCATCCAACTCCGGTGGGGGCTGGGATTGCAGGTCGCAACGTTGCACACCCATCCTGTCACTTCCGCATGATCAACTGCACCCCGTGGGGCGCTAGATGCTGTTCCTCATCGGTGGCCTGGGGTTACGCCGGGCAGCATGCCTCTGGCAGGCTGTGCCCAAGAGGTTCACCCGGACTGAATCCATGGCTTCGGTGCTAGCTGGAGCGCAGGCTGAAAGGAGGCGCCACGCCGGGATGAGCGGGATCTCTTCTCGCCCCGATCAGAGCGCCAAGGCGCGTCGGGGCTGCCACTCCTCCTGGTTGACCCACTCTTGGTCGACATCGTGGAGGTGTGAGTGACCTCCACAGCTGGTGCCGGGGGATACAGGGGTTTGAGTGACAAGCTTGGCCTGTCCCGGGGCTTGGTCGTCCAGGAGCTCGGCTGGGACGAGGACGTCGACGATGACGTCCGGGTCATGATCGAGGATGCGATCGACGGCGAACTCATCGAAGATGCGATGGAGGCCGTCGATCTGGTGGTGCTGTGGTGGCGCGACGGGGACGGCGATCTGGTCGATGGTCTGGTCGATGCCCTGACCGATCTCACCGGCGCCGGTTACATCTGGCTGATGACGCCGAAGGTTGGACGCAACGGCTATGTCGACGCAGCTGATGTGGCCGAGGCGGCGGTAACGGCCGGCCTGGCTCTGACCAATAGCGTGCCGGTGTCCTCTGACTGGACGGCCACCAAGCTGGTACGTCCCAAGGGTTCGCGCCGGTGAGCCTCGGGCTCGGCCAACCGGCTCCGGGCTTCACGGCTCGCAACCAACACGGTGAGCTGCTCACAGCGACTGGCTTACGCGGTGCTCCGGCGGTGATCATCTTCTATCCCTGGGCCTTCTCCAGTATCTGCCGCGACGAGCTCGCCGCGGTCCGGGATGATCATGAGCGGTTCCTGGCTTTAGGGGCTCGGGTGCTGGCCGTCTCGTGCGATGCCATGTACACGCTGCGCGCCTACGCCGACGCGGAAGGGATTGCGTTCGATCTGCTGAGCGATCACTGGCCCCACGGTGCGATTGCGCAGACGTACGGCGTGTTTGACGAGCAGTCCGGGTGCGCGCGGCGGGGGACCTTCGTACTTGACTCCACAGGCCTGATCAGCTGGCAGCAGGTGAACCAGATCAACGAGCGGCGCGATCTGTCGGCGGTGCTCGCCGCGACGGCGAATCTATGATGGCCGCGTGTCGCTAACAGGAGAGTACGAGCCGAGCCCGCGTAGCCGGGTGCGGGAGCAGATCGAGCGCTACGAAGCCACGGATGGACGCGAAGCCAATACGCTGGCTGGGACTAATCGGCCGGTTGTCATCTTCACCACCCGTGGTCGCAACAGCGGCAAGATCAGAAAACTCGCGTTGATGCGGGTGGAGCATGACGGCAAGTACGCCATGGTGGCCTCCATGGGCGGTGCTCCGAAGCATCCGGAGTGGTATCGGAATGTCAAGGCTGATCCTGAGGCGTTGACGGTGCAAGACGGCGCCGATCGTTTCGACGCCACCGCGCGAGAACTTGACGGCGAGGAACGGGAGATCTGGTGGCGGCGGGCCGTCGAGGCCTATCCGCCGTACGCGAAGTATCAGGAGAAGACCGAGCGACAGATTCCCGTGCTGTTAGCCGAGCGGCGTGAGTCATAGCCAACGGGGCAGAATGACCTCCATGATCCCTGTCCAGCCATTCGGCCGTACCGGCCACGAGAGCACTCGCCTTCTCTTCGGCGCTGCCGCCATCGGCAACGTCAGCCAGGAGGAGGCGGATCAGACCATGGAGCTGATTCGCGCGCATGGGATCAACCACATCGACACCGCCGCCAGTTACGGTGACGCCGAGCTGCGCCTCGGACCGTGGATGGAGAGTCATCGCGACGAGTTCTTCCTGGCCACCAAGACCGGAGAGCGGACACGTGCGCTGGCATTCGAGGAGATCGAGCGCTCGCTCGAGCGATTGCGGACCGACCATGTCGACCTGATCCAGTTACACAACCTGGTTGACCCGGAGGAGTGGGAGACCGCCTTCGCGGGCGGCGGCGCGATCGAAGCCGTGATCGAGGCACAGGCGCAGGGATTGGTCCGCTACATCGGCGTCACTGGCCATGGCGTGACCGTGGCTCGGCAGCACCTGCGCTCGCTGGAGCAGTACCCCTTCGACTCGGTATTGCTGCCCTACAACTTCCCGATGTCCCGCAATGCAAGCTATATCGCAGACTTTGAGGAGCTGGTCGCGGTCTGCGCCGAGCGCGGCGTAGCTGTTCAGACGATCAAAGCGATCACCCGAGGCCCGTGGGGTGATCACCAGCCGACTGCCAACACCTGGTACGAGCCGCTGACGGATCAAGATGCCATTGACACAGCTGTCGGCTGGGTGCTGGGCCGCGACGGGATCTTCCTCAACACCGTCGGCGACATTCGCATCCTGCCGAAGGTGCTCGATGCGGCCGAAGGGTTTACCCAGCGGCCGAACGATGGGCAGATGAGGAAGCTGGAGGCCGCCTTCGGGCTGGAACCGCTCTTCGTCTGAGCTTCCAGCTCCAGCGGCTGCGGGTGGGAACAACAGGACTCGAACCTGTGACCCCTTGTTTGTAAGACATCGGCAGCGTCTCCGCTGGCGTCCGTGCCCGTCCGTTTTCCGTTCAAAACAAGGAATTTGCACAACGGCGAACAGCCGCGGACGACACCAAATGGTGTGCAAAAAGGCGTGCAAACCGATGCATGCTGACGACCCCGTGACTGTTGTGATCGGAGGCGATACCAAGAGCAACTAGCAGAGCCAACTGACATCCGATGTGTCAGTTGAGCGGCCCGGTCGGTGCAGGAACACCGCCGGGCCAGGAGATCCACCACGTCTAAGGAGCAGATCCCCAACGAGCAAAGTAACCCCTCTTGCCTCCGGCCACATCACCACATCCGAAAGGATCACCGTCGAGCTGATCAGCTCCGACGACATGCCGCCCATCGTCAAGGTCACCGGGCCACTACAGCCGACCGTATGCGACCCGCGCCGCTACGCCGAGGTGGCCGCGCCTCTACGACCTTGGCAAGGATCAAAGCGAGGCGGCGGCTGTGCCCGACCTCCACGAATCGAGTTGGCGGCGATCCGGGAGGCGCGACTCTGATCACTACAGCAGGAGTTTTTCGGGCCACTGCCCGGCAAGGTTCGCGCCGGACTATGGGGTCTCGAATGTCAGACTCTCCATCGTGAATGCGTCCAACGAGGCCACACTTCGCACTGTTCTAGCCTCGGTAGCCAACAAGATGCTTGCTGACTTCAACGCAAGTAGTGTGGCGAAGCACAGCGGCTCGAAAGGCACCGTTCGGGAAGCTCAGCTCCTCAGCAACTACCTACGCAAGTACCTCCCCCGAAACGTCATCGCAGAACACAGCGGGGAGGTAGTGGCTGCCAACGGTGCCGTGTCGGGGCAGTGCGACATCGTGATCGTTGATCCCTCGACGCCGCCCTTCTGGGACGACGAGGACTATCGCATCGTCCCAGCCGAGGGTGTGTCTATGGCGTCATCGAGGTCAAGTCGTCTCTTGATGCGAGCGAACTTCGGAAGGCGTGGAAACAGATCGCACGCGTGAAGGCGCTCCCGAAGACGGCCCTACCTTCCCGACCAACAACCACGGACACGGAAAATGTACGGACGCGACTGGCCATACGTCCCCACCGTGGGAATCGTGTTCGCGTACGACGGCGTTGGCCTCGACACCTTGTGTAATGAGTTCGAGGAGCTGGCCGACCAATACGCACCTGAGCACTGTCCCGACAGCGTGTAGGTGCTCAACAAAGGCTTCATCAACTGGACGAATCCAAAGAACGGCAAGATCGATCCCGGTCCAGTGCCGGATGCAGGTTACATGGCCGTGGAAGCAACGCCCCAGCAGATGCTCATACCCCTCACAGCTCACCTGCACCAACACTTCGGAACCGCCTGGATGCCTTATTTCAAGATCCTGGACTACATGACGGACCTGCCGTGGGGCACAGTTGTCGCGCGGGGGTGCAGACGGCGGACCACCCGCCACCGGAAGCCGTCTGACGACCACAAAGCCGGCTCAGCCGCTCAATTCCGGGCGCTGACTGCCCGCCGGCGGCGGCGATGAGCGATCGAAGCGGGCTGATCGCCTCGATTCGATCAGGGCGGCGGAGCCGTGACCTCGCGTCTGAGATGACGCGGCGTTACATTGCAGACGGCGGCCGCTTGGCGAACTGAGGCGATCGCCTCCGGTTGACTCACTCCAGGAACCGCCAGCGGGGTTCAACCGCTCCTTGTGGCGTGATCTCGTGTTGCGCTTAATTGCCCAGTGGTCCAAATTGGCCTCAACCCTCCGCGCTCACCGTGGACGAGCGGCAGGAAGATCTGCGGCGACAAACGGATGCGAACCGCCGCGAGCGCCAACTGTGTGCCAAAAGCAACGCGACCCCAAAAGATTTTGTGGCCTTTCAGGCATCCAAGGACAAAATATCTGCAATGTGGGAAACTTAGGCCCATGGGAATCGTGGGGCCTGTGAACAACTCAGTGTCGAGAGATTCAGATCGGTTCCTAGCCGTCGGCGCCGTCACCCAATCCGATCGACTTGAGATCGAACTAGTCCAGCGGCCGGACACTCCCGCCGCGATATTGATCAAGTGGCCACCACAGCCGACCGTCACCGATCCGGCGAAGCTTACGGCGACTATTGCCGCCATCGTGCGCGTCTTGGGCATGGCGCAAATCGAGCTGGCCGCGCGCCGCGCCTCCGGAAAGTTCAAGAGAAGAAGGCAAACGCACGAGGTGGTACTGCGTCGGTCGTGACGGGAGTCGCTCGGGGACTTTGACGCCTACCGTCCGCCCTTGCGTGATCTCATCCCGCGCTCAAATCCCACCCGCGTCCAGCGCTCCAGCTCGTCATAGTCCATCGGCAGACCCCGGCTGCCTCCGGCGAGGATGAGCATCCCGGCCCCGATCAGCTCATAGCCCACGTGAGTGCCTGGGCTTGCATACCAAGAGCCCGCGGTAATCCCGGCGGCCTCGGCCAGGATGTCGTTACGTCCATCGGCGATCTGGCGCAGCTAGCCGGTGCCGCTGAGCCACTCTGCCGCACATGGCCGGTTTCCTTCCGCCACGCCACTAGCCCTGGGGGCGCCAGAGAACCGCTGAGGGGACATCTAGGCCGGGTTTCACAGCTCGGGGGAGACGGCAGAACAAGCCGCGCTCTGTCCGCCGCGGCCGGTTGGGGGTCATCCCTGGGTCTCACCTCACATCGCTCCCCGTGCCTCAAGAGTGGAGTTAAGAAAGGCTCGGGGTTGCTTTGACGCCGCGAACCACGATCAGGGTTGGCCACCCTATCGGCGATTCCTAGCGATCCGGTTGCGCTGATGGTCTCGGCACTCGCGGCAGACACAGCCGGCCACATACGCGGCGTTGGTGCCGTGCTGGAGGTCGTCCCTGCGGGTTGCCGTAATTGCGGCCTCGAGCGCGGTCGACCATTCCTCGTCAGTCTTAGTGAGTCCCCAAACCTGGTTAGAGGTCAGATCGAGCTCGCGGAGCACGGTCCGGAACGGCTGGCCGCTGTAGATCGCTTCCAGGAACTGCTTCCGCACCTCGACGGGGCGGCGCGCTGCGCCCTGCGTCGGAATCGTGCCCTGGCTGCGTCGTTCTGCGCCTCCCGGCATCGATCGCAGTCGCACCCTTCCAGCCCAGCGAGTCAGGGTGTCGTGTGCCGCCTGTGGCCCTCGTCTTCGACCATCGGGATCGGTAAGCTCCCGAACCTGGTGCAACTGCTCCAGTGTCCAGGGCGGCCCGGTAATCAGCCCACGGGAAGCCACCGCCGGACCACAGGCGGCGTCACATTGCAGACGGCAGCAGCTCGGCGAACTGACCTGACGTCTTGCGGTCGACTCACCACAAGTTCACCTACGCTGCGACACGCCAGCATCGGCATCACGGCGATATCTACGGACATGTCAGCATGGATGTGTCACGCGACGCTTTGAGCCGACTTTTCGGAGGCTCTCGGATGACAAAAGGTGTGCGCAAGGTGCGAGCGAGCCCTATCGGCGCGGAGCGATTCCGCACAGGCTCCGAAACTGGGCTCTCACTAGGTGCTTTGAGGGTGGGAACAACAGGACTCGAACCTGTGACCCCTTGTTTGTAAGACAAGTGCTCTAACCAACTGAGCTATGCTCCCGGGTCGTTGGGCCAGTTATGCAGCCGACAAGACTAGTGTGTCGGTGCTGGCTCGACCAATTCTCTCTGACTGGCCATGG
>DATLPF010000111.1:0-5291 GCA_035535875.1 Propionibacteriaceae bacterium | reverse complement strand
CCACCTGAAGAGGCAGTTGTTCCCGGCATGGGACAACACCTCGCGGACACGACCGTGCCGCTCGTCCCCGGTAAGTACAAGTTCACCGAGGTCCTCATCAACGGCTCGTGGGATGGCAAGTACGCTTTCGCCGAGCCGATGCTCACCCTCGATTACTTGCGCAGCAAGCCCAACGTGACGAATGATCTGAAGCTGCCGCACGAGTACCAGAAGACGGGCCTGTACCCAACGAAGTACTCGATCACATACGATGCGGCGTCCAACACATACAAGATCAGTCTGAATGGGCTGGTGGAGCGCACAGCGAGTTGAGCGTGGAATCTGTCAGGCGAAGTGTTAGGGACCCGGGTACACCGCGTCCCCTATCGCGTCGCGCTGGTCATCGAGGGCGGTTGGTTTGCCGGAGACGGGCCCTGACGGCCTCGGCGTTTCTCACTTCACCTTGAAGGTGAAATGTGGGATTGTCCTCGATGCCAGCTGGATGCCGCCCGCCCTCACCAAGGTCTGAACCGTAGTCTTGTCCAGCCCGCAGCGGAGACAAGTACTTCTTACTGCCCCACAACTGGACCCGGGACACCGGCGTGGCGCTAGTAATCCGAGATGCGCCCGACATCCGCGTCGCATTCAGCCCTGGAGGGCGATCATGAACCTGAGGCTTCGTTGTGTGCTGCTTGCGTGGGCGGGCGCGTCTCTTCTCGGGGTGACGGGCTGCGGCCCAGTCGGGATTCCCGAGTCGCCGCGGCCCACCGGAACCAGCGACGAGACGAGTAAGGCGACAAGCCCGACCGGAGGCAAGACGAACAAGACGACACCAAGCGACATCACCGCAGAGAACCAGGTGGTGCTCGGGTCGGCGTTTTCAGGCGAACCGTTGTTCGAGTTTGGCGTGGTACAGGTCGGTCGCCGTAGGGAGATGCCCATCCGGGTCCGAAATTCCCCTGGGACGGACCGAAGCGCCCAGCCCATCTCCGTGACCACGACCACGACCCACCCGGCTGATCATCCGGACTTCACGTTGGCCGCCGACGACTGCAAGGCGGTCCTGCCCGCGGGCGGCTCGTGCGTGATCAAGGTCGCTTTCGAGCCGACCGAGTCCGGGATGCGGTCGGGCAGTCTTGCGATCAAGGGGCTACGGTTTGGTCTGACCGGTAAGGGGACTACCAGCGAACCGAGCGTCACCAGCGAACCGGCCAGCAGTAAATCGGGGTGACCTGATCGAACATGTCGGGTGAAGTGGACCGAAGGTGAACACCGGTTCGGCTGATGGCGGAGGCCGCCGCGGCGCCGTCATGAAAGCTGAATCATGATCTTGATCTCGATCAGGTAGCGACAACTTCGCCCTCGCATCACAAGGTTTCGGACAGAAAGGCCCAGGCCTCATCTTGCATGCCAGCGTCGAAGGCGTGACCGCCGGGCCAGAACGACCCGCAGTAACGATCGTTGGCCGCATGTAGGCGGAGCAGATGATCATGAGCCTGCTCCATCCCAGCGCGGGGAAAGAGCTCGTCATCGGTCCGATACTGGACTAAGAAGCGAGCCCGCGCCATCGCCGTCAAGTCAGGCCAGTCCATCAGTGACCAGAGACCGGGTATGTGGAGCAGCCACGAGTGCGTGTCCAGCTCGGCCGGCACCAGCGAGGCGAACGTGGCCATCATGCAGCTCACCACGCACGCCGCAACCCGGTGGTCCAACGCCGCGAGCAGCAGACTGCGGCCGCCCCCGCCGGAGAAACCGAACGTCCCGAGACGCTCACGATCGATTCCATCCGTAGCACAGAGCACCTCGAACGCCACCAGATCGTCGGTCAGGACCGCCCCGGCGAATGTCTGGCCCAACGCACCGGCAGCCTTGGCCAACGTGTCCTCGTGCAGCCCCGACGCTAGATCAAACCGTTCCTCCTCAGTTGGACTCAATCCCTGCTGCCGCCACAAAGCATCCTGGGCCTCCATGAGGGCGGCGAGCCGAGGTGTGGGCCGAGATAGGTCGAACCGCCGGCTGCCCCAGGAGAAGGTGTCGTGGACCAGCACCCCATAGCCCTGACGAGCCAGTTCATTAGCGGGAGCCCGACCCGAGTAATACTGATCACGAAGCCAGACGGCCCGCGGGTGAGAGTCGAAACCGAGGTCGACCAACTGCTCAGCGCCAACGGACCGTACACCGCCATGACAGTGCAAACCAAGTACGCCGGGCAGTCTGCGACGTACGCCTGCTGGGCGCAACAGCCATGCCGTGGTCTCGGGACCATAGCCCACCGACCAACGGAGCCGACGGATCAAGATTCCGTCCAGGCGCCGACTGCCGTCATCAAACACTGTCGGGCGGTCCCCGAGCCGTCGCAGACCGAGCACTCGGCCTAACACTGCGGCGGCCGAGTCCGCTCCAATAAACGGCTCGGCCGACCGCACGGCCGCCGGCCAGTCTTCATAGCCGGCGATCGGGTTGGGACGCGGCACGGACCGCTGCGGGGATCCTGCGGTCAGCGGACAGCCTCGGCTGCCCGGGCCGGCCCAGTGCTGCCCCGACTCTCGATCCGGGGGCGGAAAAAGATCGCGTGACCGGGTGAGCGCCCGTTCAGCAGGTCCCGCATCCGATGCCAGGCTTGCTCACCGAGTTCCGTGACGGGAACGGACGCAGTGGTCAGGGCCGGAGTCATATAGCGAGCAAACGGGATATCGTCGAACCCGACCACGGAGATATACCCCGGCACACTGACACCTCGTTCGCTCAGGGCACTCATCAAACCCATGGCGACCAGATCGTTGAAGGCAAGCACACCGGTTGCCGACGAGGCGAGGACGCGCTCCGCGGCCTCATAGCCGTCGGCGAAGTTGACCCCGCACGGTAGAACCTGGATTGCTGTGTCCGGATGGTCGTCGAGAAAGTCGCGGACCGCCGCGAGGCGGCGGGCGTTCGATGCGCTCTGCGGCGCGCCAGCGAGGTAGACCAACGACCGGTGACCGTAGCCGTACAGCAGATCGAGCAACTCGCTCAGCGCTGTCCGGTAGTCGGCGGCGACCACTGGCGCGCTGGCCGATCCAGCCTCACGGTTCACCAGTACAACCGGCTTCAATCCTGTGAGCAGGCGGGCGAGATCCGCCTCGGCCATGCGCGGCGCGCACAACACGATGCCGTCGCAGCGCCTTCGGGTTTCGAGGGCGAGGATCTGCTCCTCGGCGACCGACTCCGCCGAGTCGGCGATCAAAATGTGATAGCCGTCGCGTGCAGCAGCGCGGCTCAGACCCCGCAACACACCGTGGAAGGTCGGGTTCGAGAGGTCGGGCACAACCACCGCGATGGTGTTCGTCTTGCCGAGGACCAGGCTGCGGGCGAGCGGGCTGGCTGAGTAGTTGAGTTCCTCGGCCGCCGCGCGGACCTTCTCCGCCAGCACCTCATCGACCGACGGGTTACCGTTCATTACCCGCGAGACCGTGGCCAGCGAGACACCCGCTCGGGCGGCAACGTCGGCGATGGTCTGCGGTCGAGTGTGAGATGAGCTTGCCACGTCGGGTCCGTTCTGTTCAGCTGTTCCGGCGGTTCCCCCATGGTGCGCCAGGCGGTTGTTGGCCCTCGTCATCTGTTATACACATCGTGTAGCGTTTGTGAAAGCGTTTTCTACCATTGGTTTGCACGTGATTGCGTGAAGGGCCGGGGACAGGGATGAAGCTTTCCGCTGCAGCGCCGGGCGGCTCAACCTCTCCAGCGCGCCTCATCCTGGTCGGCGTTCGGGGGTTTGGACAGATACACGCCGAGCGGATCGCTCGGCTCTCCGATCAGGGCTTGGTAGAACTGATCGCCGCCGTCGACCCTGGAGTCGTCTTGGACCCGCCGATCATCTACGGCGTGGACTTGTACCCCGATCTGAGCGAGGCACTATCTGAAGTCGGGCCGGTGGACGTTGTGGTGATCGCTGCGCCGCTCGCTGAGCACTTCCGACTGGCCAATATCGCCCTTTCGGCTGACGCGGACGTTTATCTCGAGAAGCCCCCGGTGGCTTCCTTGGACGACTTCACGTCGCTTCTTCAGGCCGAGCAGGAGACCGGGCGGGTGGTCCAGGTCGGCTTCCAGAGCTTCGGGTCGAAAGCAATCCGGATGCTCACCGACGACGCCTTTGGCATCGGGCCCCTGGTCAGGGTCAGCGCTGTGGGGGCATGGTCGCGCACGGTTGGGTACTGGACCCGTTCACCATGGGCCGGCCGCCGCAGCCTGGGTGGCCGGGCCGTCGTCGACGGCGTCGTCACGAATGCGCTGGCGCATGCGGTGGTGACCGCGCTTGCCGTCGGGGGCTGCCGGCAGCTGGACGACATCGAGGCGGTGGAGACCGATCTCTACCGGGCTAATGCCATCGACAGCGATGACACCTCGGTCGTCCGGATCCAAACTGCTCACGGCTCGCAGGTGATCTGCGCCCTGACTCTGTGCGCGCCGGTCCAACGTGAGCCGCTCCTGTATCTCGAAGGAGAACGCGGCCGCGGCACCTTCGCCTACACCGTCGACCGAGTGGAGGTCGACGCAGCCGCTCAGGGTCGGACGGAGGTCACGCCCCGCGTGGACCTCCTCGAGAATCTTCTGGCGCACCGCCGCGACGGAGCACCGCTCTTGGCGCCCCTTGTCAGTACTGGAGCCTTCATGCGGGTGCTGGCCGCAGTCGCGGCGGCCGACGAGCCAGTACGGATCGACCCCCGCGCCATCGAATGGCAAGGCGAAGATCAGGACCGGCGCGCCGTGGTCACACACGTCGACCACTGGCTGGAGCAGGCCGCAGCGACTGGGCAGACGTTCGCCGAACTCAAGGTGCCCTGGGCTCACCGGAAACGGGACAACCTGCTTGTCCGGGCTCGCCTTTCCGATGCCGAGGTCGCGATCTACCGCGACGGGCTCGGCACCCTACCGACTTCGAGTCCTCGGCCGTACCTGCACCCGGTACGCACGCGGGCTGGCGTAGTCGTGTCTGCCCACCATCCGGCCGACCACGACTGGCACAACGGTGTCGGCATGGCCATACCCGATGTCAATCGCACCAGCTTCTGGGGTGGTGGCACGTACGTACCCGGACGGGGATATGTGCTGCTCGACAATCATGGCGTGATCGTCGGCCAGCCGCCGGAGCTGGACGACGACGCGTTCACCCAAGAGCTGGCGTGGATTGCCCGCGACGGATCGGTTGCGCTGCACGAACAACGGTCGATCGGCTGGAGTGCCATCGACGAGCAGAGTTGGAGATTGATCTTCGAGTCCCGGCTGCGCGCTGACGCCGGCGCCCAGCTCAATTCTCCGGGCAGCAAAGGCCGCAC
>DATLPF010000110.1:0-3225 GCA_035535875.1 Propionibacteriaceae bacterium | reverse complement strand
AGCACGGCTTCGCCACGGAGCACCCTCCTAAAGCCGCGCGGTGTCTCGACGACCACGTGGCGGTCTGGCCGTAGCGTGGCGGTTCCCGCAACGAGCTCGATCTGGTGGCGGGCGACGTTATCCCTGACCGCCCGGCTCATGGTTGCGCTGACGGCGTCGGTGCGCTGACTGAGCTGGCTGTGGATCGCGGACGGCTCCAGCTGCACGGATGCGCCATAGATCTCGCGCTTCCGGAAGCCTGTCAGGTACAGCGCGGACTCCCGCAAGGTCTTGGTCGGGACCATGCCGAGGCTGGTGACGGCCACGCCACCGACCGACTTCTGGGAACGTTCGATGAGGGCGACGCGCTTGCCCAAGACCGCAGCCTTCGCGGCGGCCTTCTCGCCGGCGGGGCCGGAACCGATGACGATCAGGTCGAAGGGCTGGACGTCCGGCTCGAACTCCCGCGTCATGACTCAGCTTCTCGTGGCCCCGAGGCCCTCGAGCACGGCCCCCGCCTTGTCCGCGTCCCGACGAGCGCCCAGCCGCTCGAAGATCGCCAGCGCGTTGCGCACCTGGTCGAGGGCCGTCTCGTCGTCGGGCGTGTGCGCGAGGGCCGTCGCGAGCTCGAGCCGGATCCGGCCGGCCATGATCGGCCGCTCCTCGGTGCCGAGGATGTTCAGAGCCTGGTTGAGTGCTGCCACTGCGCTCTCCCACTGCGAGCCGTACATCGAGATCCGGCCTTCGGACAGGCTCACCGCGGCTCGAAGCACCGGGCTCTCGGACGCCAGCGCACATGCCTCCAGCCGCTCGAGCGCTAGCTCGGCACCGTCGGGATGGTCGCGTGCCAGCTCTACTTCGACGAGCAGCTCGAGCAGCCGCCCAGCCCGGAGTCGGTCACCGACGAGATCGTGCAGTCCGCGGTGGAGTAAGGCGGCAGCCAGATCCGGCTCCTCGCGCATCAGGTGGAGCCGCGCCAACTGCTCGCATACCTCGAAGTGGCCGGCGTACGGTGCGAGCAGGTCGGGCACCTCGTCGAGCCGTCCCTGCATCAGCCGAAGCCGGGCGAGCGCTCCCGCCGCGTCGGCTTGCTTGGACACCGCCTTGGTGGCGCTCGGACCGAAGGCGTGCAGGATCTCGACCTCTGCCTCGGTCCAGCGACCGGTGTCGCACAGCACCACGCCGTACGCCGTACGACAGTGCGAGTGCAGGATCGGAAGCTTGTCCCCGCAGGTCCGGTCGAGATGGATTTGGGCCGTGCGGCTCCAGTCCTCGGCGCGCTTGAGATCGCCGGTGCGTTCGCACGCCGTGAGCATCGCGCAGAAGATCGTGCCGCTAAACAGCGGTGACACGGTGCCGGCGACGATGGCCGCCATCGCCTGGTCGAGCTGGTCGAACCCCTCAGCGATGCGGCCCTGGTTAATGAGCGCGAGTCCGCGGTCGGCCCGGGCGCGTGCCTCGAGGTCGGGGTCGCCGAACTCCAGGGCCAGTTCGAGCGCAACCACGGCGCTGTGCTCGAGGGCGTGGGCATCGCGCACATGACACGCGACGAGCGCCAGCGCGAGGTAGCCGCGCTCGACGCAACGCCCCGCCTTGTTCAGTAGCTCGCCGGCGCGCCCGAGCCACTCACGCGACCCCGGCGCGTCGAGGAACCCGTCGTATAGGGTGCCTGCGAGGTGCACTGCGGCAAGCCCGGCACGGCGGAGGTCACCCGCCGCCAGATACCCGTGGTAGGCCAGCTCCCACAGCCGCCGGGCCTCCTCGAAGTCGTCGTCGATGAATCCGAGGTAGGCGAGAGCGTCATAGGCCTCGGGGCTGGGCTCGATGGCCAGCGCGGCCTCCAGGGAGCGCGCGGCAGCGTCGAAGTCGCCAGCAAGCACCGCCTCCCGACCGGCGACGACGAGGCCATGAGCCGAGGTCGTCCCCACGAGCCGATGATAGGCCCGCCGCCTGCGGAGCCGCTGCTCCACGAAATGCGTGGCCTCTCGTCCAGCACCGCGATCGCCTGCGCGAGCTCCTGCCGGCCTGGCCCATTGGGTAACCGACCTAAGTGTGCGACCAGCGATGTCCCGACGGCGGGCTGGCAGTTGCGGTGGCGTCGCGCGGTGGCCCACACTACGGATGATTCCAGCCGCGATATTCCCAAGGGCGGTCCGCGGGCCGTAGGCTGCCCTTCACAACCGGAATTAGTTTTCGGACCACACCAACGCGACTCTGGTCAGCACAGTGGAATCCGTTGCCAGCGTTGTGAATTGGGAGCAGTATCTGCTGGGTCGTCGGTCTGGCCAACCCGCATGGGCGGCTGGCTTCACCGGTGAGCCTGGCTCTCCACCGAAGGAGATGGGTTCGGATGTCGTTGAAGAAGCTGCCGCTGATCGACAAAGATATGATCATTCCGTTCTGGTTGTTGACCAGCTGCTTTATCGTGTGGGGGCTGGCCCAGGACCTGACGGCCCCGCTGGTCACCGCCTTCAAGGGCATCTTCACGATGAGCACCTTCGAGGCGTCGCTGGTTCAGTTTGCCTACTTCGGGGCCTACTTCTGCCTAGCTCTGCCCGCTGCGTTCCTCAACGAGCGGTTCGGCTACAAGGTGGGCGTCCTGACCGGCCTCGGCCTCGCTGCGATCGGGGCGTTCGGGTTCTACCCCGCGGCCAAGTCGCTGACCTTCGGCTTCTTCCTCATTGCTCTGTTCATTCTGGCCGCCGGTCTCTCCGTTCTGGAGACCTCCGCCAACCCGTTCGCCATCGCGATGGGTCCGGAGGGCACTGCGACCAGGCGGCTCAACCTGGCGCAGTCGTTCAATCCGCTCGGAACCAACCTCGGTGTCCTGCTGGCCGCCGTCCTCGTCTTGCCGAAGATGAACCCGGCCACACCTGAACAGCGGGCCACAATGCCGCACGACCAGCTGGTCACTATCCAGACCGGCGAGCTCAACGCAATCATGAACCCCTACCTGGGCCTGGCGGTTGCGCTGGTCATCATCTGGATTGGCCTTTTCATAAGGAAGGTTCCCAGAAGCCACGAGGAGGTCGCCTCGGACAGCCACCACATGCACTTCGGCGCGACCGTCCGCCGGCTGCACCACAACCACCACTGGCGCTACGGGGTCCTCGCCCAATTCTTCAACGTCGGAGCCCAGGTCTGCACCTGGACCTACATTGTGCTCTATGTCGCAGAGGTGGTCCCCGGTGGCACCGCGGTCCGGGGTGCCTATTTTCTGCAGGTCAGCCTGATCCTCTTCTTCAT
>DATLPF010000109.1:0-3512 GCA_035535875.1 Propionibacteriaceae bacterium | reverse complement strand
GGCATCGTCGACGACGGCTCCGGTGTCGCGAGCCTGCTCGAGATTGCCACCCAACTCGGCGCCGACCCGTCAGTGCAGAACACGGTGCGGTTCGCATTCTTCGGCGGCGAGGAGAACGGCGCCGAAGGCTCGACCGGCTATATCCGGGGCTTGTCCGCTGCCGACCGCGAGAAGATCAAGCTGTATCTGAACGTGGACATGGTGGCCTCCCCGAACGGCGGTTACTTTGTTCAGGGCGGCAAAGGCCGCGACCCGGAGGAGGCCGGACCCGCGGGCTCGGCCACGATCGCGCGGGTGCTCGCCGACCAGCTGAGCAAGACGGGTGTGAGATCCCCGGAGATCATCAAGTTCGTCGGTGACGACGAATCGCCGTTCATCGAGGCAGGCATCCCTGTTGGCGGCGCCGAGAACGGCGACGAGGAGAGGAAGACGGCGGCGCAGGCCAAAGCCTGGGGTGGGCAGGCTCGCGAGCACTATGACCCCTGTTACCACGAGGCGTGCGACCGCATCGACAACGTCAATCGGGAGGTACTCAACCACTACATGCGGGCACTCGCCGGCACGCTCGCCCACTTCGCGACATCCACAGAACAACTGCGCTGACTCGAGGGGCGGGTGCCCCAGGGCTCATGCAGCCGTCCAACCGGGCTCCAGCCGCAACTGGAGAAACTTCGCCAGGTCGCCCGTCTCGCCGTCCTTGCCACCCCTCCCGACCACCAGCGGCGGCGGAGTCGGCTGAAGTTTGGCACCAGACAGGCGCTCCCGCAGGCCACCCGGCACGATCAACACGTAGTAGCGACCGTCGTCGCCTATCGCAACGCTGTGGTTCTTGCGTAGATACCAGCCAATCTTGTCCGTCTTCACCGACTGACCGCTGTACAACGTCGCGCGCAACGGGTGCGGAGCGATGCCCTTGGCCTTGGCCGCCGCGAGGAACTCGTTGATGAGCTTCTGAGCCTGGATCGACTCGCCTCGCTCCTGAGCTGCGGCGAGCTCGGCCCGCTGGGCGGCGTCCTCCGCACGTGACATATACGGATCGTAACCGGCGTCACATTTGCGCGGCGCCGGGACGATCCAGCGGTAACAATCGATGGCGAGCGCGGACCAAACCCGCTCGGCCGCATAGACTTCGGTTGCTCTTCTCCCGATGAAAGAAGTCCATGGCTCAGACCACCATGACCCGTGAGTCGCGACCCGACGATGAAGATACCCAGCCCAAGAAGCGACGTCGGCTGCTGCCCAAGATCGTGATCGCTGCGGCCGTGCTGCTTGTCGCGGTGATCGGTGCTGGGCTCTGGTACGCGGCGACCATCGATCGCAGCCTGACTGAAAACATCAATCGGGGCGTCGAATTGCCCACTGATCCATCGTCAGTCCGCCCGCCCAAGGAGCCTCATGAGACCGGCACGTTGAACTACGTGCTGCTTGGCTCCGACAGCCGTGATCCGGGGAATGAGGGCAACGGACGCAGCGACACGATCATGCTGGTGCACCTCAATGCGAAGCGGACCAAGGCCTACATCGTCTCCTTCCCGCGCGACATGTACGTCAACATCCCGGGCTACGGCAGGAACAAGATCAACGCGGCATTCGCCTTCGGTGGTACGCCGCTGGCGGTGCGGACACTGGAGAGCCTTACCGGCGTACGCATGGATCACGTGGCGTTGATCGATTTCGAGGGTTTCATCAGACTCACACAGGATCTGCACGGCGTGACGGTGATGAACAAGACCGCCTTCAGCTCCCATGGCTTCGACTTCCCCACAGGCAAGATCACCATCTCGGGTGAAGAAGCGCTCTGGTTCGTACGCGAGCGCCACCAGCTGCCCGGTGGCGACCTTGATCGCGCTGAGAACCAGCGCAATGTGATCAAAGCCATCGTGCAGAAGGGTCTGAGCGCGAAGGTGATCTCCGATCCGGCGACCTTCACCACCTTCCTCGGCAACGTAGCCAAGTACTTGACGGTCGACAATGACCTCAGTGATGACGAGATCACGCGGACTGCTCATTCGCTACGACTGACCGGCAAGGACGTTGATTTGCTCCAAGCCCCGATCTCTGGTTATGGGACTTCGCGGGACGGGCAGAGCATTGACATTGTGGATACGGCCAAGATGGCCGAGCTGTCCACCGCGCTCAAGAAGGACAAGCTTTCGGAGTACGTGAAGAAGTATCCGCAAGGTTGAGAATGGAGTTCGGACGGAGCCTCCGACGACTCTGGCGGCACCGATACTTCCGGCGACTGCTGGTGGTCCGCGTTGCTGTCCAGTCCAGTGACGGAGTGCTTCAGGTCGCCCTCGCCGCCTACGTGCTCTTCTCGCCTGAGCGGCAGCCCGATGCGGTGTCGATCGCCATTGTGCTGGCCATCACCTTGCTGCCGTTTTCAATCCTGGGACCATTTGCCGCGGTTGTGATCGACCGGGTGTCCCGCCGGCAGGTGCTCATTGTTGCCAACCTTGCTCGAGCAGCGGTGGCCCTCGGCCTTGCGGCATTGATCGCGACGGGGCTGCAGACCGTCGGCGTCGAGCTGCTCATCTACGGTGGCCTGCTGTTGGCCATGAGCCTCAACCGGTTTTTGCTGGCGGCGCTCTCCGCCTCACTTCCGCACACCATTGACCCGGACGAGTACATGGTCGCCAATTCCGTCGTGCCGACGGTCGGTCCCGCCGGGTTGCTCATCGGCGTGGCGGTGGCGACCCCCCTACGGCTGGTCTTGGGCCATGCGATGCCGGACTATCGCGCGAATGCGATCTTGTTTCTCATCGCCACGGCAGGCTTTGTCGTCAGCGCTGTGCTGGCGCTGTCCATCCCCCGCCGGCAACTCGGGCCCGACGACCTCACGCCGACCACCAGAGCGCGCGACGTCGTCACAGGTCTCGTGGAGGCGGTGGACCATCTGCGCCGCCAGCGCCCGGCGAGCCTCGGTTTGCGCACCATCGGAGCCCACCGGCTCATCCACGGCATCGTCACAGTCGCGACGATCTTGGTGTATCGCAACTATTTTCACCGTCCCGACCAGATCGACGCTGCCATCGCCGATCTGGGCTTGCTCGTGGTGATCACGGGCGCCGGCTTCGTGTTCGCCTCAGTCGTGACACCGCCGATGAGTGCCCGGCTGGGGCTGCGCAGCACGATGATCATTTGCTTGTTGGCCTCGGCAGTTTTCCAGCTTGTGCCGGGTGCTATCTACGCGCGGATCCCGCTGATGATTGCGGCGTTCCTGCTGGGCCTCACCGCGCAGGGCATCAAGATCTGCGTCGACACTGTGGTCCAAGCGCATGTGGACGACGAGTTCAAGGGCCGAGTGTTCGTGATCTACGACATCGTCTTCAACATCGCGCTCGTAGCAGCGGCAGTGATCGGCGCGGCGATTCTGCCTGCCAACGGCAAGTCAGTCATGATCATAATAATCATGGCGATCTGCTATCTGCTGATCAGTCTGTGGTTCGCGCGGGCCAGTCGTGGCCTGAGCATGAACGAGGGCACAGAGTCCCTTCGGGCCGCTTCTTGAT
>DATLPF010000108.1:0-3319 GCA_035535875.1 Propionibacteriaceae bacterium | reverse complement strand
TGTGTGTCGGGCGAGGATTCTTGGCGGGTGGTAACGATGACTCATAGGGGCCGCCGACGAGGCGTAATCCTCGTGACTGGCGCACTCGGGCTCGTCGCCGGCGTGATCGTTGTGGTTGCGCGTGACACCCCGCCGGTCGGGCATTTCACCTCGGCAGTTGCGCAAGATCGATTTCTGGCGGCCTACGACAAGGCGATGCACGTATTGCCTCCACCGGACCAGACCATGGATCTCCGCACCCAGTTCGGCGTCGTCCGGGTCTATCGCTTCAGCAGCAGCGCCAGCACCAGCAGCCGGGTGCCGATTGTGCTGTTGCCGGGCCGTGCTTCCGCCTCACCAATCTGGGCCGACAATCTCCCCGCCCTGCTTCGGCAGGCACCCATCTACACAGTGGACTTGCTCGGGGAGCCGGGCATGAGCATCCAAAGCCGACCGATCACCAGCGCCGCCGATCAAGCTCAGTGGTTGCATCAAGTCCTCGCGCAGCTGCCCGAACCCCAACTCGACCTGCTGGGTGTCTCCATCGGCGGTTGGACTGCCACGAACCTTGCCATTTACGACCCAAGCAAGATCCGTTCGGTCATCCTTCTTGACCCGGTGTTCGTGTTCGGACCCATATCGACCGCGGCCATCATTCGTTCGATCCCGGCCAGCGTCCGGTGGTTCCCGAAGGGCTGGAGGGACAACTTCAACAGCTGGACCGCCAACGGCGCACCTGTTGAGGACGTGCCTGTCGCGGAGATGATCGAGGTCGGTATGCAGAGTTACGCTCTCAAAATCCCTAGCCCGCAACAGATCACCGAGCAACAGCTCGGCAACCTCGCCCTGCCGGTGCTGGCCATCCTTGCTGGAAGATCGCGCATGCACGATTCCCAAGCCGCCGCTGCAGTCGGTCAACGCGCACTTCGTGCCGGGCAGGTAACTGTGTACCCGGACGCGTCCCACGCGATCAACGGTGAATACCCGGAGCAGGTCGCTACGGACATCGAACAATTCCGCGTGCGGCTCTAGCGCCAGCTGGTCGCGGCTGGGAGGGTTTCGTCGGCCAGTCGAACATGCGCTGCTCTAGAAGTGATATGGCCAGCGGCTCGTGGTGATCAGCAATGGTCGTGATCTGATCGGCCACTTCGGCAAGGGTGTACCGGCGCGCGGCAGTGAACGGTTCGCTGGCTCCCGAACCTTTACGCAGGCGCGCTCAGACGTGTGGCTGAGGGCGGTTGGTCCCGAACAGGGGGTGATCGTCTACTGCTGGTCGCGGCTGGGATGCGGAAAACTGGGTTTACGTAGGTTGCTGGCGTCTCCGGAGGCTGGGAGGGCGGCTAGATGCCATGACCGGGGCCGATCAGCCCGAGCAGGCTGCTTCTTCCGAAAGTGGTCACGAACGACATTGATCTACCTCATTTGGTGCCGATTTTGACCACTTCGGAAAGAATGGCCAAGGATCACAGGAGCAAACGATGATCTCGGATAGCCACCCGAGCGCGATCGACTTGTCGGCTGGGCCGATTGACTATATCGACACCGGCGGCAACGGTCCGACCGTAGTGCTGATACACGGGGTGCTGATGAACCAGACCGTATGGCGCGACGTGATCACGGAGCTGGCACCAGCCTTCCGCTGTCTCGCGCCCACACTGCCGCTAGGCGCGCATCGCCAACCGATGCGTCCCAGAGCCGATCTCAGCATTGACGGAATTGCCTTGCTGGTCGCGGAATTCTTGGAGCGGCTCGACCTACACGATGTGACACTGATCATGAACGACTGGGGTGGTCCGCAGCTGCTTGTCGATCATGATCGCACCGAATGCATCAGCCGCCTCGTACTGGTGGCCTGCGAGGCCTTCGACAACTTTCCGCCGGGGACTCCCGGGCGTCGGCTTGCCAAGTTCGCGGCCACGCCCGGCGGATTTGGGCTGCAGAGCCTCATACTCCGCTCGGCGGCCGCACGCCGTTCGGTGGCGGCCGTGCTTGCCAAGCATCCGGTTCCGGATGGGATGCTGCGCGACTGGTTCGCACCCTTCATTCACGATCGGCGCGTACGCCAGGACTTGCGCAGCTACTGCCTCAGTGTGCCGTTGGACAGCGGCCGAAATTGGTCGGCAGGACTTGTGTCCTTCGATAAGCCTGCCTTGGTGGTCTGGGCGCCGGAAGATCAAATCATGCCACCCGAGCATGGCCGCCGCCTGGCCGACCTACTGCCTGATGGGCGGCTGGTCGAGATCACCGACAGCTACACCGTCGTACCGCTGGATCAGCCAAAGCAGTTGGCAGATGCCATACGCGCCTTCGTCACCAGGACGGCCGATCGAGCCGATGAGCGCTAGCCGAAGCGAAACCAACCACAGGGCAGGCAGCTCGACGAGGCGGCTGGCGGCTGTGTAATCGCCTCCGTAGAACTGGAACTCGGAGTTGAACTGCTCGTGATCGAAGAACTTCCGTGCCATCTCTCGCTCCCCACATAAACCCCGGTCTGCGCAGCTTCCCGGTGCTCTGCACAGGGCGAATCTGAGACAGCAAGCGATAATTGTCAGAGTCGGACGTGAGTGGGTGATTGCAATGACTGAGACCGTTCCGGCGCTGTTCGGGTCAGACATGCTGGCAGACCCGTACGCGACGTACGCGCAGATCCGGGGTCCGGCCAGTTGGAATGAGCAGATGGGCCTTTGGTTGCTCACTCGCTACGAGGACATCCGATGGGCATTGGGCGAGCCGAGGCTCTCCTCAACCATGCCGCCGCCTGCCGGACACTCCGCTGATGGGTCATCCGACCTGCTCGCTGACATGTCCACCTTCGTGAAATCCAGTCTGGTTTCACCGATCCGCCGGACCATACCCGGCTGCGCCGGCTTGTCATCGCGGCGTTCGTTCCTTCGGTGATCAACGAGTTGGCCGGGCCGATCAGCATGATCACCAACCGGATGCTGGATGAGCACGCTGACTCGCTCGATCTCGCCGCGCACCTCGCGGAACCCATGCCGATCGCCGTACTCGGGCAGTTGCTCGGGGTGTCGCTGTTGGAGTCGGAAGGCGCTCAACTCAAACAGTGGTGCGATGACTTCTTGCTGCCATTCGGGCGTGACGTCAACACGGTGAGCTCAGATGAGCTGGCTCGCGTCAAAGCGGCGGCCCAGGGTCTGCACGGATTTGTCGACACCGTCCTGAGCCGTCGCACAGCTGACGGCACCGACGATGTCGTCGGCCGGTTGCTCGCCGGGGAGTCGCAGGACCGGCTTTCTGAGCAGGAGCTATTCGCCAACATCGTGCTGCTGCTCATTGCGGGGCACGAGAACTCGACGAGCTTGATCGGCAACGGCGCGGC
>DATLPF010000107.1:0-6596 GCA_035535875.1 Propionibacteriaceae bacterium | reverse complement strand
TCGCCGAACGCCTCATCGCTGTGATGTGCCCCGATCCCCCCGGTCAGGTAAGTCTTGCTGGCCACCATCTCTGCCCAGAGGCGCTCCGAGGCCCGGAGCAGGCTGGCGTCGCCGGTCTCCGCGTACACGTCGGCGACCCCGGCGAGCAAGTAGAGATGGCGGACCGCGTGCCCCTCTACCGACGCGGCGTCCCGGACCGGTACGTGGTCCTGCCAGTAGTGCCGGCCAAACCGGCCGTCGCCGAGCAGTCCGTGCCCACGCCGGTCGACGAAATAGCGGGCTCGTTCCAGATATGGCTCAGCGCCGGTCTCCCGATAGAGCTCGACCAATGCGGTCTCGATCTCCGGATGACCGCAGACGCCGTCCACCTTGCCTGGCTCCGTGCCGAATGTGTCCACGACGAGGTCCGCCACCTGCCGAGCCACGTCGAGTAGGCCCGGGTCGCCGGTGGTCCGATGTAGCGCCACGGCCGCCTGAATCAGGTGTCCGGCGCAGTAGAGTTCGTGTCCCCACCGCAGCTGGACGAACCGCTCGCCGGGGAATCGCACCTGGAAGTGCGAGTCCAGGTAACCATCGGGCTGCTTGGCGTCACGGAGCAGCTGCTCGGTCTCGCCCAGCTGTTGGCGCAGCCGGTCGGCCAGCGAGGAACGCAGCGCCGGATCGGCGAACGCCCAGGCGACGGCCTCCAGCCACTTGTATACGTCGCTGTCCAGAAACGGCAGGTCGTTAACGTAGCTGCCGGTGCTGCGGCCCGCAGCGAGCTCCAAGTTGTGGAAGTTGCCGGCCTCGTGCAGCCGCTTCCAGCCAGCTGGGATGCTCACGTCCCGGTTGACCCGCCGTCGATCCGCCCAAAACCCACCGATGATCTCGCCTGCAATGGCCGGCCGAAGAGCTGTGGTGCTTGTCTCTGTTAGTCGGATCGGGCCGCCGCGCTGGCTGGTCTGGGTCATGCAAGTCCTGAATTCTTATGGATTGGACCGGTCGACTCGCCGATGGCCAGGACACCGGCGCGGAGCACAGGCGTCATCGGCGTGCCGCCGTCCAGCTGACGCAGCAAGGCCTCGACGCCGAGCGAACCGAGCTCGGTGCCGGGCGCCGTCACAGTAGTCAACGGGGGATTGCACATCGCCGCCATGTCGAGCGAGCTCAAGATCGACATCACCGAGATGTCACCGGGCACCGCGCGACCGATCCGGGTCAGCTCGGATACCAGGCCTGCGGCCGCAACCTCGTCGGCGATGAGAACGGCTGTAGTGTCCGGCGCCGTCGCCAGCAGCTCCATCGCGGCGTCGCGCCCTGAGCGCACCGTCTGTCGGCAGCGCAGGACCACGGGCTCGATCCGGCGCTGTGCACACAGTTCGCGATAGGCGATCTCCGAGCGGACGTACGGGCCGTAGCTGGCGAAGCTTTCGCCATCCTGGCTGCCGTTGACCAACACGATCCGCTGGTGGCCGAGCCCGACGAGGTGGTCTATGGCCATCTGCACCGACGCGTCGAAGTCGATGTCGACGTAGTGCAGCCCGGTCACGTCGCGGGTGCGGCCGATGAGGGCGAACGGGATGTCGAGCTCCCGTAGCGCCGCCACCCGGGCGTCGTCGAGCTGAACCTCCATCAGCAGCACGCCGTCAACCAGCTTCTGGCCGACTAGCGCGGCCAGCTCGCTGCCGTCGTTGCCGACTGGCCAGACCACGAGGTGGTAGCTGGCGGCGCTCGCCGCCCGCGCCGCGCTGGTGATGAACTCAGTCACCGAGCCGCCCAGTCGATGCTCGAGCATCGGGTAGACAAGGGCGATGATTTGGGTACGGCGACTGGCCAGGGCGCGTGCGACGACGTTCCGGCGGAAGCCCAGCTCGGCCATCACCCGCTCGATCCGCTCGCGGGTCTCCGGCGCCACCCGCTTGGAGTTGTTGACCACGAAGGACACTGTGGCGATTGACACGCCGGCCGCCTCCGCCACCTCTCGCATGGTGGTAGCCATCGCGCGTCCTCCGATCGCCATGCCTGTGGAAGCGGGCCGAGCTATTGACAAATCCTCGGTCGGCCAGCCAAACTCGACCAAAAGCCAGTTTAAGCGCTTAACCACCCAATTCGGAAGTCCTAATCCCGCGCGTTAGCGCTTTGACATTCAGATCCGCTCGAGTTGGCGAAGGAGTTGCACTGATGATCAAGAAGCGACTGATGGCCGCGGCCGCGATGGCGACGCTGGCCCCCCTGACCCTGGCGGCGTGTGGTGGCGGCGGGTCGAACGACGCGGGGAGCAGCAGCTCCTCCTCCGCGACCGTCGACAGCCTGACGGTGTTGGACTACTACACCGATGAGCCGGGCAAGTCCAACATCGACGCACAGCTGCAAAAGTGCGGGACCTCGATTGGGCTGGCCAAAGTCGACCACCAATCTGTGCCCGGTCCGACACTGATCCAGAAGGTGCTACAGCAGGCCTCGTCGAAGACGCTGCCTGACGTGCTGATGCTAGACAACCCTGACATCCAGCAGATCGCCGAGGCGGGTGCGCTCACACCGTTGGGCGACTTCGGGATCAACGCCGACGGATACGCGGCCGGTCCGGTGTCGGCGGCCACCTACGACGGCCAGCTGTACGGTCTGCAGCCCGGGGCCAACACTCTGGCAATCTTCTACGAGAAGGACGTGCTGGCCAAGGCCGGCGTGCAACCGCCGAAGACTTGGGCCGAGCTGAAGACCGCGGCCAAGAAGCTAACCAGCGGCAAGCAGTACGGCTTCGCCTTCAACGGCACCGCCGACTACGAGGGCGCCTGGCAGTTCCTGCCGCCCATGTGGACGAACGGCGGCGACGAGACCGACCTGAAGAGCCCGCAGGTGGCCGAGGCGCTCCAGCTGTGGAAGGACCTGGTCGACGACGGCTCGGTGTCCAAGAGCGTGGTCAACTGGAAGCAGTCCGACGTCAACGACCAGTTCATCGCCGGTAAGGCGGCCATGATGCTGAACGGTCCGTGGCAGATTCCGGCGCTGCAGAAGGCGAAGGCCAACTTCGGCGTGGTCCCATTCCCGATCAACAAGCCGGACCAGACCTCGGTCGCCCCGCTGGGTGGCGAGGCGTGGACCGTGCCGGAGACCGGTGACGAGGCAAAGAAGGCCAAGGCCGCCGAGCTGGTCAAGTGCATGAACACCGACGAGAACCAGATGCTGCGGGCCAAGCAGGGCGGTTTGGTGCCAACCAAGACTGCGCTGTACGACCAGTACAAGAAAGAAGTTCCGTCGATGGCCGGCTTCACCGACGCGGTCGCCACCGCCCGCGCTCGGACCGGCAAGCTCGGCGCGAAGTGGCCAGACACCGCCAAGGTGATCTATACCGGCATGCAACTCGTACTGACCGGCCAGGCGGCTCCGGCTGACGCGATGGCCAAGGCTGGCGCCAGCTGACCTAACGCGACGGAACGGAAAGGAGTCGGCGCATGTCGGACGCAGAGACGCTGACCACCACGGCCGAGCCCACCGCACCTTCCTCCACCACCGCGCCAGCCCCCAGAAGGGGCAGGCGCAGGGAGGAGATCACGAAGATCCTCTTCGTGGTCCCAGCCGCCCTGACGATCATCGCCCTGTTCGGCTACCCGGTTGTGAAGAACCTGGTGATGAGCTTCCAGAACTACACGCTGCGGACGTTCATCAACGGCAAGGCTCCGTGGGTCGGGCTGCAAAACTACGCCACGGTGGTGACCGACGAGCTGTTCACCAAGGCTCTGGTCAACACCGCGCTGTTCACGATCGGGTCGATCATCGGGCAGTTCGTGCTCGGCATGCTGCTGGCGCTGTTCTTCCACAAGAACTTTCCGCTCAACGGGGTGCTCCGCGCGCTCTTCCTGCTTCCCTGGCTGCTTCCCCTGATCGTGGGCAGCGCCGCCTGGCGGGCCATCCTCGAACAGGACAGCGGGGTCCTCAACGTCACGCTTGAGAACCTCGGTTTGATCGATGCGCCGATCCCGTGGCTCACCTCGCCAGACGTGGCGTTGATCGCGATCATCCTAGTGAACATCTGGCTCGGCATCCCGTTCAACTTGACCCTGCTCTACAGCGGGCTACAGGACATCCCGGACGAGCTCTACGAGGCTGGTGCGCTGGACGGCGCGACCGGGTGGAAGGCGTTCTGGAACATCACCTGGCCCAACCTTCGGGCTGTGGTCAGCGTCGTGCTCATGCTGGGTGTGATCTACACCCTGAAGGTGCTCGACATCATCCTGGGTCTGACCCAGGGTGGTCCGGCCAACGCGACCCAGACGATCGCCCTGATGTCCTACCAGCGCTCATTCGTGGAGTTCAAGTTCGGTCAGGGCGCCGCCCTGAGCAACATCTTGATCCTCATCTCATTAGTCTTCGCGATCGTCTACCTGCGGGCCACCCGGCGCCAGGTCGACGAGTAAGGAGCAGACGATGGTCACTCAACAGCAGCGAGTCGCCGCCCACCGGCGGACCGGGCGCGGACTCCGTACCGCACTCGCCATCGTCCTGCTGGCCCTGATGCTCTTCCCGGTCTACTGGATGCTCAACATCTCACTGCAGGCTAGCGGGGGGACTCTGCCCTCGAGCTTTTTCCCCACGCACCCCAGCCTGGCCGGATACACCACGGCTATCCAGGATCAGGGCCAGAATCTCGTCACCAGCATGCTGATCGCCGTCGGTACCGTCGTACTGACGCTGGTGATCGCCGCCCCCTGTGCGTACGCCCTGGCTCAGTTCAGGTTCCGCTGGATCAGTTGGGCCTTGCTCGTCATCCTGATCTCGCAGATGATCCCGGGGATCGTGATCGCGAATGCCCTCTACACCCTGTACGAGAACATCGGCCTGCTCAACTCCATCCCTGGGCTGATCATCGCGAACGCGGCGAACGCAGTCCCATTCGGGATCTTGATCATGCGGTCCTTCATGCTCGCAGTGCCGACCTCGATCGTCGAGGCGGCCCGGGTCGACGGGGCAGGCTTGGTCCGCGCGTTCCTGTCCATCGTGGTGCCGATCAGCCGGAACTCGCTGATCACCGTCGGGCTGTTCGCGTTCCTGTTCGCGTGGAGCGACTTCATCTTCGCGCTGACCCTGACTACCAAGGGGAACATCACGCCCGTCACGCTGGGCATCTACACCTACCTTGGCGCGCACATCTCCAACTGGAGTGCGGTGATGGCCACCGCCATGCTCGCCTCCATCCCGGCGATCATCCTGCTCGTCATCGCCCAGAAATACATTGCCGCCGGCGCCACCGGAGGTGCCGTGAAATAGGCGGTCGACTCACACCGACCTCCCGACCCCAAGGAATCACCATGCCCGCAAGCTCGTTCGACCAGGTCCGCGTTCTCGTCTGGGGAGAGAACCGGCATGAGCAGATCGAGCCTCACGTGGCCGCGATCTATCCCGAAGGCATGCACAACACCATCGCCGCGGGGGTCTCCGAAATCCTCGGTGACCGGGCCCGGGTGACCACGACCACCCTCGACGAACCCGAGCACGGCCTGACCGAAGACGTGCTCAGCGACCTGGACGTCCTGGTTTGGTGGGGCCACGCTGCGCACGGCGAGGTCGCCGATGCTGTCGTCGAGCGGGTTCACCGGCACGTGCTTTCCGGGCTGGGCCTCGTGGTCCTGCACTCAGGGCACTGGTCGAAGATCTTCGGGAAGCTGATGGGCACCACCTGCACCCTGCGCTGGCGCAGCGAGCAGGACCGCGAGCTGGTCTGGACTGTCGACCCGACCCACCCGATCACCGAGGGCGTCCCGAACCCGATCATCATCGACGCCCAAGAAATGTATGGCGAGACCTTCGACATCCCAGCTCCGGACGAGCTGATCTTCATCTCCTCCTTCACTGGCGGCGAGGTATTCCGCAGCGGCTGCACGTTCCGGCGGGGCCACGGCAAGATCTTCTTCTTCTCGCCGGGAGACCAGGACTACCCGGTGTACCACCACTCCGACGTGCGACGGGTGATCGCGAACGGTGTCGCCTGGGCGAAGAGCGGCCGGCCGCGGACACTGCCGACGCTGCTGCGCTACGAGACCGACGACTTCTTCAACGGCCACGGCTACGCCGGCCCGATCGAGTCCCAGAAGGAGGAGCAGGCCGATGCCCGTACCAGCTGAGCCGGTCCGGCTGGTCCAGATCGGCGCCGGCGCGATGGGCCGCGCCTGGCTTCGCGTGATCGGCCGGTCGCCCGACGTCCAGCTCGTCGGCCTGGCCGACCTCGACCTCAACACCGCCCAACGCTCGGCGGCGGACGCCGGTTTCACCGACGTCGCGGTGGCCACCACGCTGGAGGATCTGCTGGACCGGGTCGAGGCGGACGCGGTGGTCAATGTGACTATCCCGGAGGCCCACGGCGAGGTCAGCACCGTAGCACTGCTGCGCGGTCTCGCCGTGCTGTGCGAGAAGCCGCTGGCGGACACGCTGCCGACGGCCCTGTCCATGATCGCGGCCGCCGAGGCCGGCGGCCGGCTGCTGATGGTCTCCCAATCCCGGCGATACGGGCGTAACGTCGAAGCCCTGCGCGGGCAGATCGCCCGGCTCGGCCGGCTCGGCCTCGTCGCGTGCAGCGTCTTCAAGGGCCCGCACTTTGGCGGCTTCCGGGAACAGATGGCCTA
>DATLPF010000106.1:0-11344 GCA_035535875.1 Propionibacteriaceae bacterium | reverse complement strand
TAGGGCACGGCCCCGGTCATTCCAGCACGTTGCAACTGCTTGGGCACCAAGAGCATCGGGACGCCTCCTCCGCCGGGTGAATCTACTGTACGGACCCGGCACCTGCACGAAGGCAAGGCGGGCGGTCGGCGCATGGCCTTGCTACGGTGAGCCAAAACGCCCTCTCTTCGAGGAGCATGCGTGGACATTCGCGGCAGGGTGGGGTCGACGCTGGAGTCCGTCATCGGCCGTGAGCGCACGAACGCGGTTCGCAAGGTGGAACGAAGAGCCCGCAACGCACTCGCCAAGCGGCTTGCGATGGAGCCGCCGAAAAAGCTGGCCGTCAAGCGCTCGCCCAAACCGGCTGACCCCAAGCCAAAGTCGACCCCTAGGCCGTCGCGCTGGCAGCCGCCCGACCCATTCGTGCCGCATCCGGAGCCGACGATGAGCCGTCATGAGCTGCTCCAAGGACTCCATGAGAAGACACGGCCCCGGACCTATTTGGAAATCGGGATCAGAACCGGCAGGAGCCTGACACTTTCCCGTGCCCGCTCGATCGGAGTGGACCCCGTCTTCAAGATCGACAACCCGATTCACTGCGATGTGCAGTTGATCAAGGCCACCAGTGACGACTTCTTCGCCGGCGACGACCCGCTGGCTCACTTCGACGGCATCGCAGTTGATCTTGCCTTCATCGACGGGATGCATCTCTCAGAGTTCGCGCTCCGCGACTTCATCAACATCGAGCCGTTCATGGCCGACACCGGCGTCGTTGTGCTCGACGATGTGCTGCCGCGCAACGGACTGGAGGCGGCTCGCGATCGCAAGACCGGGCCGTGGACGGGCGACGTCTACAAGGTCGCGGAGATCTTGCGCCGAAGGCGACCCGATCTCGTCGTGCTGTTGGTCAACACCGAACCCACCGGCACCGCCGTGGTCGTCGGCGTCGACCAGGCTTCCACAGTCCTCAAGGAGGCGTACCCGGACCAAGAGCCTTACCTGCTGCGTCCGGATCCGCAGACGCCGCCGCAGGAGTATTTGAACCGCTCCATCGCCGTCGAGCCGGATGTCCTCCTCCAGTCCCCGATATGGGAGCAGCTCGTAGCTATCCGCGAGTCCGGAGACTCTGGCGGCCTTTCATCTCTTTGGGCTGAATTGCGACGTCTGGTTCCTTAACGATCATCGTCTGGTCCGGCCACCTCGGCGCGGAGCCAAGCGGAGACGAAGACATCACCCCAAGCGGTCAATGCGATCTTGTTCTTGGTCTGGGAGAAGATTCCAAGATCGGCGAAGCTGTACAACGCGCGGCGCAGGTTCGAGCTGATCAACAGGCGGTGAGGAGGGTAGTCCGACCCGGCCCGCTCCTTGAGCGGCAGTATCCAGCTTTCTGCGAAGTCCGCGATTTCCTCCAGGGAGACCGCGCGGGGGCGCCGTACGTAGCTGCGGAGCAATGCATAGCCCAACACGGGAATTCCGTAGTACGGAGCGTCGTCGAGGTAGCTGAACAGCAGATCCAGCCCAGCCGAAATCGCGAGGTTGACAGTGTCCTCATCGTCAAGCTGTCCCGGCCACGCAGCGTACGCCCAACGCCCCTCGATTCGGATCACTTGGCAGGAGAGAGCGGCGTTCCACAGCCGGTCAAGCGCTAGGCAGTCACGAGCACTGCGCCAGGACTGCGACGACGCCAGCGTGTCGAGAATCGCCTCCATCTCCTCGGGCTGGAACCGCGAACGTATGTCCGCGTAGTCAAGTCTGAGCCACTCGCGCGACCAGGCGACCAGACCCAGATCTTCGAAAGCCTGGCGAGCCGCCGCGGGCCTCAGTACCCCTGTTGCGGTGACCTCGGCGCGCGGCTCGACCCAGCGCGTCAGCGCCTCCAGCTGCCTGAACAGCGCCGCCTTGCGGATGATCGGTGCAACTTCCTCCGGCGAGGGCAGGTCACCTTGAGGCATCTCATACCTGAAGGAGCTGATCAGCGCTTCCACTTCGTCGTCGGTCTGATAAGCGGCAAGCGCGCGGGCGCGACCGCTCCGATCGTCCAGCGGTGGATCCAGCCGCTGGCGCTGATGAATCGGAAGATCGTTCCAGGCCGCACCGATCTGGTCGAGACGGCCTTGCAGCTCATCTACTGAGGAGAGGTCGTCCAGGCTGAGCCCAATGCTGGCCCCGAAATCGATCATGCTCTTTGCCGGCGACCAGTTCGTGCGATCCCGTGCTGCGGCGGCCATCTTCTTGGCACTGCGACGAGCTTCCTTCGCGAGATCTGTTGGTGTCGCGGACCGAGCGGACATGCGGCCCGTGTTGCGCAGGAACCTGAAATAGGCATCGAGGGCATCGACGACGGTGTCATTCGGCAACGGCTCGGCCGGACCCTTGGCGGGCACCAGCCTCAGCAACAGATCCTGCACCGATCCTGCCGGCCACAAGGTCGGGTCAAGATCGTCGTACGTTCCGCGGAGATCGAGCAGGCTCTCGAGCAGTGGCACGTCGACTTCCCTGTTCTTGGCCCGCAGCCAGGTGGTGAAGTGGCCGAGCAGCAGCCGATGGGGAGCGTCCGTCACGGCAGACATGGTAGGGGCCGGACGCGGCAGTCAACCAAGCGCTGGCAGATGGCAGGCGCCCGGCACGGAAATCTGCAATCTGCCAGCACGTACGTCCTAGGAACCGTAAGGCCATCCTTTGCGTCTGACCGCGCGCTCGTCCCGATACCAGTGAGGACCGCATCGACGACCGCCTCGGCGTGCTCGTGATTGAGGGGCGCGACCCGCAACAGAAACCGGTGATAGAAACCGCCGTAGAACAAGTCGATGGCGAGATCCAAGTCGAGGTCCGGTGCCAGTTGACCGTCCTGCTGAGCCGCTCTGAGGCGCTCCTTGGCTGCCTCAATCCGAGGCCGGAAGATGCGTGCTAAGAGCTGGCTTGCCAGCGCTTGGTCGTGCTGACCCTCCGCGACCAAGGCTCGGAAGGACGGCCCGAAGTTGGGGTCATTGCTGAGGTCGATCACCGATTTGATCTGCGTTTTGAAGTCGGCCGCCAGGTCTCCGGTGTTCGGGAAGGTCAGCTGCTGTTGCACCTCCGGCGCCCACATGTCCAAGACGACCGCTGCCTTCGACGGCCACCATCGGTAGATCGTTTGCTTGCCGACGCCGGTTTGGAGCCGTGGCGCTCGCGCTCTCCGGATTGTTGTTCTTTCTCTATCCGGCGGTTCGGCCCTGGCATGACGAGTCCACCGTCGCAGGTGCCGTGGCGTCGATGAGTTCAGACGCCTGGGTTGCCGCGCACCTGTTCGCGATGCTCGCCTTGATCTTGATGCCGCTCGGCATGCTCGCTGTCTGCGTCCTCGCGGCCGGACGCCGTGGCGCCGGTCTGACGCTCGCCGCCACAGTGATCATCTGGGTCGGGGCCGGTCTGACGCTGCCGTATTACGGCGCTGAGGATTTCGCGTTGCACGCGATCGCCAAACAGGCGACATCTGGGGCACCGCTCGACCTGCTCAGCTTGGTCCACTCGATTCGATTCGGTGCTGTGGCAGCGACCACGTTCACTGCCGGTCTGCTGCTGCTCGCCGTCGGTGGGATCTTGATTGCCGTCGCGATCTGGCGTACGGCGATCTTGCCGCGGCTCAGTGGGGTGCCCCTCGCGATCGCGCTGGTCCTCTTCATCCCGCAGTTCTACCTGCCGGCATGGGCCCGGATTGCGCACGGAACGCTGGTCGCGCTCGCCTTGATCTTGCTAGCCGGGCTTCTCTGGACCGCCCCCGGGGCGCGGGCGGCCGCCCGCGCCAATGCCGGTTCGGCGCCGTTAGCCTCCACTGAATCCCGGTCGAGGATGCCCATCAGAGTGCGAGATGCCCAGTGAGAGTGTTCGTCGCCGGCGCGACCGGCGTACTCGGTCGACAACTGATCCCGAGGCTCGCTGCCAGCGGCCATCAAGTCGTGGGCATGGGCCGGGCACCCTCGGGCCAGCTTGTCTTACGTTCCGGCAAGCCGGTGCATGATCGGCTGGCTGGCACGGTCGTCATTCAAACGGCCTAGCGGGCCAGATACCCACCGTCCACCGGGTGGTAGGAGCCGGTGACGAACGAGGAGGCATCGCTGGCCAACCAGGCGACGAGCTCGGCCACCTCTTCCGGACGGCCCATCCGCTGCAGAGCGTGCTGGCTGGCCAGAAAGTCGATCGCCGGCTGGTCCAGGTTCGCCTCCAGCAGCGGTGTCATGATGAAGCCGGGCCCTACGGCGTTCACCCGTACGCCGTCGGCGGCATGCTCCCAGGCGGCCGCCTTTGTCATACCGAGAACGCCGTGCTTGGCCGCGACGTACGCGCTGGACATAGCGAAGCCGACCTGGCCCAAGATCGAAGCCATGTTGATCACGGAGCCGCCGCCACCACGCCGCATCGCCTGGATGCCCGCCCGCATGGTGTAGAAGACGCCGTCGAGATTCACTCCGATCACCTGGTGCCAGGAAGCGTCGCTGTACTCGGCCGTCGGCTTCTGCTCACCGCCGATGCCGGCGTTGGCCACGACGATGTCGACCCGGCCGAGAGCATCGGTTACGACCTCCATCGCGCCATTGACCTGACCGGAGTCGGAAACGTCGACGACCGCCGTACGGGCGGTGCGACCGTACTGTTCCAGCTCGGTGGCGGCCACTGCTAGCGGATCGGCTTTGAGGTCCCACAGGCACACGACTGCGCCCGAGCGGGCCAGCGCATGGGCGCACGAAAGGCCAATGCCTGAGGCCCCACCGGTGATGACGGCAACCTTGCCGTCGAGTTCGTAGTTGATCATCACTCCTCCTGTCCGTCCTTGCGTTTCAGCTTCGGCCGTTCACCACAATCCTGCTGGCCGCGGCACGAAGACGCCAGCAATCGGATGCGTATCAATCGCCATCCACGGGCGCTCGGCGGGTGCCGAAGATCTCCTATGGCTTCCTGACGGCAATTGCGGTTAAGTGGGAACAAGCCCAATGTTTCCGAAGCCCTCATTCACTTGTTCTGGAGGTTGCAGTGACTGTGTTGCGATTCGACCCGTTCGGCGATCCATTCCGGCAGATGGATCGGCTGACGAACCAGCTGCTGTCGGGGACTCGGACCCCGATGGGTATGCCGATGGATGTGTGGCAGACCGATGACGGATTCCATGTCTGTCTGGACCTGCCGGGCGTTGACCCGGACAGTGTGGATATCACCACCGAGCGGAATATCTTGACGGTCACGGCAGAGCGCCGTGCCGAATACCAGCAGGGCCAGAACGTACTGATCGCGGAGCGGCCCCAAGGAAGCTTCACCCGGCAGTTGCAGCTGGGCGACACGGTCGATGTCGAGAACATTCAGGCGTCCTACGGCGACGGCGTGTTGCATCTGACGCTCCCGATCACTCAGGCTGCTCAGCCGCGTCGGGTTCAGGTGCGGACCGACAGTAGCGGCCAACGCAAGGTCATCGTCGAGGGTGAAACCGAAGAATCGGCACCCGCGTCCGGAGCGACCACGGACAGCGGTACACAGGGCACCGGCACCTAGGGCACCGGCACCTAGGGAATCCGCCACCTATGTCCGCCGCCCGAGCGGGCGCGGCGCGGCGTTCTCCTCGGTCGACATACGGCCCGGTATCTCTCCCTCGTCCGCCTTGCAGCCATCGACGTTCCTTGCAAGGCGAGAACGTCGGGGCGAGCAGCGCGTCAAACCAGACGGGAAGCTAAGCCTTTGTCGTAGGTCAATTGGCCGGCGGTCGCGGTCCCTTCGTAGCTTGAGCAGACTCGGCTATTGCGCGAGAAATCCCCCATCAACGGGCAGTATGACGCCAGTGATGAAGGAGGCTTGATCGGAGGCAAGGAACAAGATCGCCTCCGCCACCTCGCTCGGCTCGCCCAGTCTTCCCATCGGATGGGCCGCCTTGATCGTCTCTAGATACTCCAGCCCACCGGGCTCCTCCGGGAGCCGCTGTACGCGCTCGGTGTTGATAGTTCCTGGCGCCACTGCATTGACCCGAATGCCATGGTTAGCCCACTCGACGGCCAGATGCTTCGCAAGGCCGGACGCGACGAACTTCGCTGGGCCATAGGTGGACTGCCGTGCTTGGCCGGCCACGCCTGAGATCGAGGACAAACAGACGATGGACCCGCCGCCGGTGATCAACATCTGCTCGATCGCGTACTTGCATGTCAAGAACATGCCGCGGCCGTCAATCGCCATAACCTCATCCCAGTCATGTGGGGTGGCCTCGACCACAGATGCCAGCGGAATGATGCCCGCATTGGCGACCGCGATGTCAAGCCGGCCATACTGCTCAATTGCGACGTTGATCATCCGGCGCGAATCCTCCGGCTTCGACACGTCCGCCGTCACGACAACGACATCATTTGTCACGGCAGCTAGCGAATCGCGGAGTGCCGACAATCCGTCAGTGTTGATATCCGCGAGAACCAGACGAGCCCCCTCGCGCGCAAACAGTTCTGCCGTCGCACGGCCTATTCCGGCTGCCGCACCCGTCACGACCGCACATTTTCCGAGCAAGCGCCCAGAACTTGCCCCGTTGGACAATGCCGTCATCGCTGCCCGATCTCCCTCTTGCGCATTTAGGACCCTTACACGAGTTGAGTTGATCAGAAGTGCCACGAACGTACTGAGCCCTCACAGACTGGTCAATCACTCTGTTGCCGCTGAGGCCCCACCTTCTTCGCTGACCCCCAGATACCGCTGCTGGGTGCCGGGCTCGCAGCTGCCGCGTGCCGGCTCTGAAGCCAGCTGAAGTAGTCCCACCAGGAGGCCCTGATTTCATCCTCGGTAAGTCCGACATCGTAAGCGGGCGAGAAGAGCGGAAGAGCCTTGTCGATCTTCACGAGAACGATATGGCGGATCCTCGCGCGGGCGTCACTCATGGGCGGTTCCCCGCTCTGATAGAACGCCAGGATCCGCTCGAAGAGCGCACCCTCTCCCAAGACCTGTCCCGATCCCTTGAACCGATATCCCCTGCGGGCAATCGGATCGACGACGTTCACCTCGACGGCGGGATTCGTGCGGAGATTCTCTACGGTCTGCGGCGACATGAGGTCACAGAAGGCCAAGTGCTCGTCGTCCCAGACCCTGATGGTTCCTTTGGGGGAGAGGTTGGGTGTGCCGTCGGAGCAAACGGTCGCAACGAACCCCAGCCGCTGCTCACCAACCACTCGCTTCATGTCGGCGGTCAGTATCGCGGTGGGTTCCGGTTGCGCCGGAGACATCATCGACCTCCTCGAGTTCTAGACATGGTTTCAGGCGTGAGTTTCCGCACCTCTTCCGAGTCACCAAACCGAGCGGATGGTAGAGCGGCGCCTGTTGCCATGATGTGGACGTGACCACCTCCCCCAGCCGTACGCCCGGTCAGATCCGACGGTGGCGGCAGTATCTAGCCGACGAGCGCTCTGAGGCGGCTGGCTACCGCCGGCTGGCGGAGCGCCGGACGGGCGAGGAACGAGACATCCTGCTGGCGCTGGCCGACGCGGAAAAGCGGCACGAGTCGCACTGGTTGGAACTACTTGGCGACGACGTCGGGCCGCCGCGCCGCAGCAGCCTGCGCACTCGGCTGCTGGTGTTCCTCACCGCTCACTTCGGCGCCGTCTTCGTGCTCGCCCTGATGCAGCGCGCCGAGGGCCGCTCGCCGTACGAGACAGAGGTGGACGCTACCTACCGGATGGCGGCCGACGAGCGGATTCACGGCGAAGTGCTGCGGGGTCTCGCTGCCCGCGGCCGCGAGCGGCTATCTGGAACGTTCCGAGCCGCCGTCTTCGGTGCCAACGACGGCCTGGTCAGCAACCTGGCCCTGGTGCTCGGGATCGGGGCCACCGGTGCCGACGTACGCACGATCTTGTTCACCGGCCTCGCGGGCCTACTGGCCGGAGCGCTGTCCATGGGCGCTGGGGAGTATGTGTCCGTACGGTCCCAGCGTGAGCTGCTCCAGTCGACTCAGCCCGACCCGGAGTCGCAGTCGGCGTTGCCGCATCTGGACGTAGACGCCAACGAACTCGCGCTGGTCTATCGGGCTCGGGGGATGCAGCCACCGGAGGCAGACGAGCACGCCCGTACGGTGTTGGCCACGCTGCACCTGGATGCCGTCGCGCCGGAGGCGGCCGGAGTCGATCCGCATGAAGCGGTCGGCTCGGCGTGGAGCGCGGCGCTTTCCAGCTTCTGCTTCTTTGCTTCCGGCGCGCTGGTGCAGGTGCTGCCGTACCTGTTCGGGGCCTCAGGGTGGGCTGCGGTCGTCATCGCCGCCGTCCTGGTCGGGCTCGCGCTACTCGGTACCGGTGCGGTGGTCGGTCTGCTGTCCGGCGCGTCGCCGCTCAAGCGGGCGCTGCGCCAGCTCGCCATTGGCTACGGCGCCGCGGCAGCAACGTATCTGCTCGGCCGCGCGTTCGGTGCCACCATGAGCTGAGCAAGTCCGGACGTGTCACTGGTCCGCAGTGGCCGACGGCGCCGCCACCCGCCACGCCTTGCGATCGAGGAGGATGACGGCAACTGCGACGACGCACCAGCAGAGGGCGTACAGGGCGGACTGCCTGGTGAGATTGTCCTCGGTGAGGCCGAGCTGGTCCGTCCGGATGGCGCCTTCGGTGGCATGGAAGACAAGGGTCAGCAACACGCTGCCGCCGGTCCTGTTGAACAACCAGCAGTAGACGAAGGTGATCCCGAAGGTGGCCGGGAGGCCGAAGAAGCTGAGCATGCCCATCAAGACCAGTGGCAGATGCCACGCGGCCACGATCAAGCCGAGCACCGCGGCGGCTGGCAGCGGTGACATGGCGCTGAACAGTCTCGGCAGGGCGTATCCGCGCCAGCCCGGCTCCTCCCCCATCGGCCCGTCGAGCGGGTTGATCAGGCGGATAGGGCATAGCGGCTTTCCTTTCTCAATTGCAAAATGGGGCTGAGTGTCAGGGACGGTTGCGCAGGTGTTCGGCTGGCGTCGACGGTTGCCATGCCCGTCCCCGCGGGCCGCACATTATGTGAACGAGGAATTGCAGAGAGAAGAGGCTTGAAGGCGAGCTCAGCCTGCTAAGAGCTTCCCAGCGAGTGCGGATGCTCTACGATCGCGGTTCAATGCGGCGAAGTAGTCCTGGGATGGCTGCTGCATACAACTTTGCCAGTCAACGGCAACCGAAAACAGATTGTCAATCGCAAGATCGCAATGTTGGCTCTGGAGGAGGAACGCATGGATGACCTGAGCCGATCTGTCCGGACTCATCTCGACGGAGTCACCCCTGAAAAGCGGCGCCGGGATGCGGAGAAGTTGCTCGAATTGATGACCCGGGTAACGGGAGAATCTCCGCGGCTGTGGGGAAGTGTGATCGGCTTGGGCCAATACCAATACAAGTACACGAGCGGTCGCGAAGGAGATGCTCCGGCCGCCGCCTTCTCACCGCGCAAGGCCGCTACGACCATCTATCTGGCCGACGGCATCGGACGATACGGCGAACATCTCAAGCAGTTGGGGCCGCATACCACCGGAGTGGGATGCCTGTACATCAAGGATCTCGACAAGATCGACATTTCCATCCTCGAAGTCATCGTTGCCGAGTCGTACCGCACCCTCAGCGCTGATACCTACACTTTGCGTGCTCGCGAAGGAGCTGCTGGGCCGCCCGATGACTAGCGGTTGTTATGACGTGGTGCGTTCGGCCCCGACGAGTCTGTTGGCATCGGGTTGCCGAGATCCTGTGCCACGATGCACATCAAGATCGTGTCCACGGCCATCCGAGATCGGACGCACCTATGCCACCGCCAACCGAAGAGGGCGACACCAGCGCCGCCGACGTGCCGCACGACAGCACAGCTGAGGCGCCCGATGGCGCTGGCGGCAGCACTGAGGAAGCGCCGGAGAAGCGACCGCCGGGTCACGTCCGGGAGACAGTCGTCATCATCGTGCTTTCGGTCACGGCAGTACTGACAGCGTGGTGCGGCTTCGAGTCGTCGAAGTGGAGCGGGGAGATGTCCATCGCCTTCAGCCAGGCGTCCAGCGCCCGGATCGAGGCGGCGAGGCAGGACGGGATCGCCAATGCCGCCCGCCAGGCCGACCTCACTATCTGGGGTGTGTACGTGCAAGCACGTGCTCAGGGCGACGCCGCGCTTGCGACGTACGTGGAGCGGCGCTTCACTCCTCACTTCCAGGTGGCCTACAGGGCTTGGATTGCTCAGAGGGAACCGACGACCGGCCCGTTCAAGATGAAGGAATATGTGCCACCTGGAACGACCGAGGCCGCGGCCGCAGACCAGCGCGCCGATACCCGCTTCGCTGATGCGCTGAAGTTCAACCAGCGCAGCGACAACTACACCATCCTCACCGTGCTGTTCGCCCTGGTCCTGTTCTTCACCGCTGCGTCGACACGGTTGGGTCGTCCGCGTGCTCAATGGATCTTGCTCGGAATGGCAATCGCCTTCCTTCTCGTAGCGATGGTCATCTTGGCCACCTTTCCGATCGATTTCTAATTGATCGCCACGGACCGCCGGGCGCATGCGGCGTGCGCTTCATTGGTTGGTAAATCGGTCGTCGGTCGGTTGGTGATGATGTGCCGAGGTCGGCGGAGGAACGCGTCCCGCCTCCGTCGTGCGTTGCGCCAGCAATCGAGTGCGCAGTAATCGCCGGTCCGCCGGCGATCGGGTGAGCGATTGGTGCGCAATGATCATGAAGGGAAAGTCGTTACAGCCGCGATGCCAAGGTCGGGAGATCAACCAGCACACCGATTGCGCCCGTGGCAATGCCGAAGGCGGCTGAAACAGTTGCAATCTTTGCCGGCGCGCCCGCCCAGATTCCCCGCATACGATCTCGCTAGCTGGTGGCCCACCAGGCCCGCGTGAATCGCTGGAGCTTGTGCTGGCGTGTCCAACATCCCAGCAACAGACCCGAGGAAAATTATCGCTTTTGCCAGCCGCTCTTTTTATCGGAATCTCCGCGACCTGTGGGCCGCCGACTGGGACGGTGCTCATGCGCCCTTCGCTGAGCAACGACCTTTCAGAAGCCGGTCGCTCCTTCGCATTCAACGGTGGCTGCGAGCCAGCCGACCCTCAGCGGGCGCCGAGTAGGTGTCGCACGGCAAGCCGCTGGACCCGGGCGAATCCGTAGCCCTGTGTACGCGGGGTGTCCAGGTTGTAGTCCTCGAACGCGGTGCGGTCGGCGAGCAGCTCCTCGTACGTCTCGCCCTCGGAGAGAGTAGGACTGCTCAGTTCATCGACGCGGGCGGCCGCGAGCGCCTCCTGGACTTCCGGGTCAGCCCGGAACGCCCGCGCCCGATCCCGCAGCGTCAGATACAGCTCCATGTTGGCCTGCGCCGACTCCCACACCCCGTCCATATTCTCGGTGCGCACCGGCTTGTAGTCGAAGTGCCGATCTCCGTCGTAGGTG
>DATLPF010000105.1:0-27984 GCA_035535875.1 Propionibacteriaceae bacterium | reverse complement strand
CAGGAGCGCTGACTATGCGGTCGTGTGGTCGCAGGGACAGCTGGCGACGGACTACCTCGTCCGAGTTGCCCCCGACTCGCTCGACGGCCGAGAGCTCTTCGTCGCGCGTGATCAACTCGAAGACGTCATGAGCCAGCGGCCCCCAGCTGGCACCTGGGCGCTCGAGGCCCGCCGGATTGCTGCCGGCGTACCCAGGATCGGCCTCGACACCGATCACCGCACCATCCCGAACGAGATTGGCCTGCTCGGTGTTGCCGTTCATCTGGACAAAGGCTGTTACCGCGGTCAGGAGACGGTTGCCCGGGTCCACACCCTCGGAAGGCCGCCGCGCCGGCTGGTACGGCTGCACCTGGACGGCAGCGTCGATGCACTGCCCGCTCCTGCGGCGGAGCTAGAGCTCGATGGGCGTGCCGTGGGTTTCGTGGGCGGCTCAGCACGCCACTTCGAGCTCGGCCCCATTGCCCTCGCTCTGATCAAGCGTGGCACGCCCGTCGAGGCGCCACTGACCGTCGATGGCATCGCCGCAGCGCAAGAGCCTCTGCTCGATCCCGATATCGGCCTCCACGTACGCCCAGTCCTCTGATCCCCCGGCGCTGGCACTTGCAGAACGAATTCCGCGACTCCGGTCAGAAAACTGGGTTAACCCAGTCTGCTGACGCTTCACACACGTTGCAACCTGTGGGAAGCGTCGGAAAACTGGGTTAAGCCAGGTTCCGACAAGGGAGCGGGTGAAGCCGGCGGCCGTGCCGCCTCAAGCGCCGAGTTCGGCGAGGGTCTCTTTGCAGGGGCGAATTTCGCCTACCCGTTCGCCGGCACCAAGCACCGGTGCACTGGCCTGGTCGTCCAATGTTTCATGATCAAATCCGAGTCGCTGGAGCACCCCGGCCATGGCGACGGGACGGGCGCGTGGATTGCCATCGCTGATCTTGATCGCCACGCCTCGGCCGTCCTCGAGCCCGACGGCGTAGACCGATTCAGCACCCGCCTTCGCCAGCAGTCCAGGGATCGCACGGTGCAGCTCAAGCTCATCACGCCCAGTCCCGGACACATACTCGGGATGGCTCCGCATCGCCGTCGCGACGCGCTGCTCCGCACCATCGGATGCGCTGGCGATGTGCCCAAAGGCGCGGGCAAGTGCATAGAGCGAGATCGCATACAGGGGAGCGCCGCAGCCATCAACCGCCAGATTGGTCGCCTGCTCATGAGCAAGATCATCAATGGCTTGCAGGATCGCCAGCTGAATCGGATGATCAGGATCGCGGTAGTTTGCAATGTCCCTGTCGGCCAAGATGGTCGTCCTGATCATCCCTGCATGCTTTCCCGAGCAGTTCATCGCGAGTGAAGACTTGGCGACGCCGCCGCGAATTGCGTCCTCCCTGGCCTGCTGGTCCAGAGGCCATTCAGCCGGCATCTGCAACGCGGACTCATCAAGTCCCGACATCGCGAGGATGCGGCGCACCCCTTCGAGGTGAAACGACTCCCCTGAATGGGAAGCACAGACGAGCGCCAGCAGCTCGCCATCAAGATCAAGACCGGCGCGCAACATGCCCACCGCTTGCAGCGGTTTGTTGGCGCTACGCGGATACATCGGAGCGAAATCGGCACCGACGGAGCAGGCCAAACTCCCGTCGGGATTCGTAATGGCCACTCGCCCCCGATGGACGCTTTCGACGAAGCCATTGCGGACGACCTCGACCAGCACCGGATCCGATTCGAAAGGGCTGACCACGACCTGACCATACGCTTTGATCACCCGTGAAGCAGCTTTGTTCTGCGGTGGGCGAACGCACTTCTGGGTTATTCCGCGGATGGCCTCGCCACGATCTAATCTTCATGGTGTGAACTGGCATGAGTACGATGCCGCGCTGTTCGACCTGGACGGCGTGTTGACCCCGACCGCGGAGCTGCACATGCGGGCTTGGCAGCAGCTCTTTGTCGACTTCCTCACCAAGCGCGGCATCGACCAGCCCTACGTCCAAAGCGATTACTTCAACTACATTGACGGCAAGCCGCGCTACGACGGCATCCGCGCGTTTCTGGCGTCGCGAGGCGTTCAGCTGGCCGAGGGTGATCCCAGCGACAGTCCCCAGGTCGAGACCGTTTGCGGACTCGCCAATCGCAAGAACGAGTTCTTCATCGCACTCTTGCGAGAAGAGGGCGTCCGACCCTACGCCGGGTCGGTACAGCTGCTTGATCATCTCGCGGAGCGCGGCACGAAGGTCGCGGTCGTGACGTCGTCGCGCAATGCATCTGCGGTGCTGGACGCCGCCGACCTGCGGCCACGATTCGGTGTGGTCGTCGATGGCAATGTCGCCGCGGAGAAGGGTCTCAGGGGAAAGCCGTCCCCCGACACCTTCGTTGACGCCGCGGACCAACTCGGCGTACCAGTCGAGCGCGCCGCGGTCTTCGAGGATGCAGTCTCCGGAGTCCAGGCGGGCCATGCCGGCGGCTTCGGCCTGGTCGTCGGGGTCGACCGTGGCGTAGGCGCGCAGCGGCTGACCGAGTCCGGCGCCGACGTCGTTGTTACTGATCTTGCTGAGCTGGCATCATCGTGACCCGCCGCAGTCCCGACGATCCGATCGGCGCAGCCGACCCGCTCGACCGGCACCGTTTCCCGATCGACGAGTGGAGGCTCACCGAGGCGGAATACCGCCCAGATGATCTTGGTGTCACGGAATCGCTGTTCGCGGTCGGCAACGGCTATCTGGGCATGCGCGGCAATGTCGAAGAGGGCAGAGAGACCTACTTTCACGGCACCTTCATCAACGGCTTCCACGAAACGTGGCCGATCCGGCATGCCGAAGAGGCCTTCGGCTTCGCGCGAGTAGGCCAAACCATCGTCAATGTGCCGGACAACAAAACGATCAAGCTCTATGTCGACGATGAGCCGATGCTGCTGTCGGTTGCCGATCTTGAATCGTACGAGCGCTCCCTGGACTTCCGCGACGGCGTGCTGCGTCGCAACATTGTCTGGCGCACGCCGGGCGGTAAGCGTGTCAAGGTGTCCTCGACTCGCATCGTGTCATTCACCCAGCGCCACCTGGCGATCATGACCATGGAAGTCACGATGCTCGACGCAGAGGCTCCGGTGGTGATCTCCTCGCAGACCCTGAACCGCCAAGATGGGCGCGATGAGTACCACGTACGCTCCGCCGCCATGGGGACCGGGGTCGATCCGCGTAAGGGTGTGCCCTTCGAGACCCGAGTGCTCGAGCCGCAGAGCCACTGGTGGCAAGATCAGCGGATCATCCTCGGCTATCGCTGCGCCAACTCCAAGATGACTCTCGCCGTCGGAGTTGATCACCAAATCCTGACCGACAACGACTATCGCACTTTCACCAGCGCCGATGAGGACACCGGCAAGATGGTCTATCGGGTGCAGGCCAAGCCGGGTCAGCCGATCAAGGTCACCAAGGTTGTTGCCTACCACACGTCGCGTGGAGTGCCGTCTCGCGAGCTCGTTGACCGCTGCCGGCGAACCCTCGATCGCGTGTACGAGCACGGTGTGGAGCCGGAATTCGCAGACCAACGGGAGTGGCTGGACAAGTTCTGGGAGCGCTCCGATGTCGTGGTGCATGGTCAGCCGGGGTTGCAACAGGCGATTCGCTGGAATTTGTTCCAGGTCGCTCAGGCCACGGCGCGCGCCGAGCAGTCCGGAGTACCCGCCAAGGGTGTGACCGGCACGGGTTACAGCGGGCACTACTTCTGGGACACCGAGATCTTCGTGGTTCCGTTCCTCACCTACACCTCGCCGCAGATGGCGCGCAGCGAACTGCGTTTCCGTTACAACATGCTGGGTGCCGCTCGGCGCCGCGCTGAGGAACTTGCCCAGAGCGGTGCGCTCTTCCCGTGGCGTACGGTCAACGGCGAGGAGGCATCGGCCTATTACGCGGCCGGCACAGCGCAGTATCACATCGATGCCGACATCGCCTACGCCCTCTGCAAGTACGTCGCCGCCAGCGGTGATCAGGACTTCATGAATCGCGAAGGCGTGGACCTTCTGGTCGAAACCGCCAGGCTATGGGCGGATCTCGGCTTTTGGCGCGAGAACGGCTCTGGGCGCCGCAGCTTCCACATCCACGGGGTGACCGGACCGGACGAGTACACCACAGTCGTCAACGACAACCTCTTCACCAACGTGATGGCCCGATTCAACCTCGCCAAGGCAGCCGAGCTGCTCCGTCAGCTGAAGCGCGACCCGTCGCGCGCCTATCAGCGCGTGGTGGAACGGCTAGAGATCACCGACGAGGAGATCGAGGAGTGGGCCGCTTGTGCGCGATCGATGTCGATCCCATACGACGATGTCACCGGGATCAACCCGCAAGACGCGCACTTCCTTGATCGGGAAGTCTGGGATCTGAAGAACACACCGCCGGAGAAGCGGCCGCTGCTGCTGCACTACCACCCGCTAGTGATCTACCGATTCCAGGTGCTCAAGCAGGCCGATGTGGTGCTGGCCATGTTTCTGCAAGGTGATCATTTCAGCAACGAGCGGAAGCGCAACAACTTCGAGTACTACGACCCCATCACCACTGGTGATTCGACGTTGTCCGGCATCGTGCAATCGATCATCGCCGCCGAGGTCGGCTACCGCGACCTCGCCCTGCGTTATTTCTATAACGCGTTGTTCGTGGACCTGGCCGACCTGCATGGCAACACCAGCGACGGGGTCCATGTGGCGTCCACCGCTGGAGTATGGAACATCCTCGCCTACGGGTTCGGGGGCATGCGCGACTACAACGGGAAGATCACCTTCGATCCCCGCTTGCCTGCGTCATGGCCCGGCTTGACGTTCCAGATCACGCTTCGCGGCACTCGGGTCAAGGTGGACCTGACCAGCCGCGAGATCGCCTTCACAGTTGTGGAGGGGGAAAGCGCCGAGCTGGGCGTTCGCGGCGAACATTTCATCCTCTCGGCTGGCGAGCCGGTACGTGTGCCATTGGCCCACCAAGGCTCCTCCATAGAGAGCCCATTCCCGTCGAAGACCGTCGATCGCCGGCCCGATGGGACGCTGATCACTGCGTCGGTGCCGCAGGCTGTCGTATTGGGTCGATAATCCGGAGCCAGCGATCTGCAAGCGACTAGCTTGCATTTGCTTGCAATTGCAAGCACACTGGGAGGTATGGTAAGAATCCGGAGCCCCAGGATCAGCGAGCAGCTCGGCTCGCTTGGCGAGTTCATTGCCAGCCAGCGCCGCACGGCTCAGTTGTCGCTGCGTCAGCTCGCCGAGCAAACGGGCATCTCCAACCCATATCTGAGTCAGATCGAGCGGGGACTCCGCAAGCCGTCGGCAGAAGTGTTGCTGCAGCTGTCAAAGGCATTGCGTATCTCCGCCGAGACGCTGTACGTCCGTGCCGGAATCCTGGATCCGGATGATCACCCCGGCACCCCGGTGGAGATGGCCGTGCTCGCAGACATGGCGATCACTGAGCGGCAGAAGCGTGTCCTCGTCGACGTGTACACGTCGTTCGTCAAGGAGAACGAGAAGGCCGCCACGAATGGGAAGCTCGACAATGACCAGGCCAAACCCAACTGATCGGACCTAGCTGCAAGCGTCCGATGCGCGAGCAGCTCAAATCAAAAGGAGAAAGCGATGCCTCACAAGGAACCCTCCGCCGAGGCCCGTCAGTCGGCTTTGGAGTCCGACTACGCCGCCCTGTACGCGGTTGCCGGCCTTACTGACGCGCTGGCCGAAGCCCTCAAGGGCGCTCTCGCCGACACGCAGCAGAAGGCGAGCAAGCGGTTGACCGAGCTGCAGAGCAAGCGTCCCGAACTGAGCAAACAAGCCAAGGCAGGCGCCGACGAGTTACGCACGTTTGTGATCACGCTGCCGGAGCAGTTCAAGCAGCTGCCGGAAGCCACCAAGGCGCGGATCGCTGAGTTGCAGAAGCAGGCCAATGATCTACTGGCTCAGGCAACGACCACCTATGGCGATTTCGCTGGACGCGGCAAGGAAGCGGTCGACGAGGTGCGAAGCTCGGGGCATGATGGGTCCAGCGAGGCTACCCGTATGGTCACGCCTCGGAGTTCTGAGAATGCCTCAGACGGGCACGATGAAGAAGGCCACAGCTAAAAGGCGACCCAACAAATAACGACCCCTCACACCCCACCTCCTCACTCGCGCCCCCCGCGAGCAAGGGAGGTGGGGCGTGAGTTCGCCTCCCCCCGGGCTGACCTGAAACCTTCGAATTCCGGCTGGCGAGTCGTGTCGTTATCTACGGTGGGGAAGGGCCGAAGCTACAAAGCGACAACGAGAATATCTTCACCGATTTGCTAGCGAATCGCCGGTGAGCGACGCGGTCGTGACCGACTTGTGTCGAAGCGCGCGCAGCAGGTCACGAAATGAATACGGCGCCGTCTGTCCCTTTCCTGCTGAACTTCCTCAGGCCTGTTTGGCGCGGGCTCGACTGCGCGCTCGAGTCGCCGCCGACAGCACAACCTTGCGCATGCGCACCGCCTCCGGGGTCACCTCCAGGCACTCGTCGACGCGGCAGAATTCCAGCGCCTGCTCCAAGCTCATGAGCCGCGGAGGGACGAGCCGTTCCAGCTCCTCGCCTGTGGAAGAGCGCACATTCGTGAGCTTCTTCTCTTTGGTCGGGTTGACGTCCATATCCTCGGCGCGGGCGTTCTCGCCGATGATCATGCCCTCATACACATCGGTGCCGGGGGCGACGAACATGGTGCCGCGCTCTTGTAGGTTGAACGAAGCGTACGAGGTGACTTGACCCGACCGGTCCGCCACCAGCGAGCCGCTGAGCCGCGTGCGCAGATCGCCGGCCCAGGGCTCGTACGCCTCGAACACGTGGTGCATCAGCCCGGTGCCACGGGTTTCGGTCAGGAACTCGGTACGGAAACCGATCAGCCCACGGGCGGGCACGAGATATTCCATGCGGACCCAGCCGGTGCCGTGATTGACCATCTGTTCTAACCTGCCGCGGCGCAGCCCGAGCAATTGGGTGACGACACCGACAAAGTCTTCTGGAATGTCAATAGTCAGCCGTTCGACCGGCTCGTGCATCTTGCCGCCGATGTCTCGGGTCACTACCTGTGGTTTTCCTACGGTGACCTCGAAGGACTCACGGCGCATCATCTCAACCAGGATCGCCAGCTGCAGTTCGCCACGGCCCTGGACCTCCCAGGTATCCGGCCGTTCCGTCGGGAAGACCCGGATCGAGACATTCCCCACCAGCTCAGCATCCAGCCGCGCCTTCAGCAGCCGCGCCGTGAGGCTCTTGCCTGCTCGGCCGGCGAGCGGGGAGGTATTGATGCCAATGGTCATCGAAATCGATGGCTCGTCCACGGTGATCAGGTGCAACGGCCTCGGGTCGTCTGGATCGGAGAGTGTCTCGCCGATCGTGATCTCGGGGATGCCCGCGATGGCGACGATGTCGCCGGGCCCGGCCGACTCGGCGGGCTCTCGATCCAAAGCGTTGGTCATTAACAGCTCGGATAGTTTGACGGTACGGATCGTGCCGTCAGCGCGGCACCAGGCGACATTCTGATTGCGCCGCAAGGTTCCGGCGACGACGCGGCATAGCGCGAGGCGCCCGAGGTACGGCGACGCGTCGAGGTTGGTCACATGTGCCTGCAGCGTCGCACCCTCGACGTAGCTGGGTGGCGGAATGTGCTGCAGGATCGTGGCGAAGAGGGGGCCGAGATCTCCGCTGTCGGGCATCTCGCCGTTGTCGGGCGCGGTCAGCGACGCGCGACCAGCCTTGGCCGAGGCGTAGACGACTGGAAAGTCAAGGCCGTCGGTGCTGTCATCATCCAACAGGTCCAGGAAGAGGCCGTAGGTCTCCTCCACGACTTCGGCGATGCGAGCATCGCGGCGATCGACCTTGTTCACCACCACGATGATCGGCAGCTTCTTAGCCAGGGCCTTACGGAGCACGAAGCGGGTCTGGGGAAGCGGGCCCTCGGAAGCGTCCACAAGGAGCAATACCCCATCGACCATCTCCAAGCCGCGCTCAACTTCGCCACCGAAGTCGGCGTGGCCCGGCGTGTCAATGATGTTGATAGTGACAGTCGAACCGTCGGGCGGCCGGTGCCGTACGGCGGTGTTCTTGGCGAGGATGGTGATGCCCTTCTCCCGCTCCAAGTCCATCGAGTCCAACACCCGCTTCTGGACAGTCTGGCCGACGCGAAACGCCCCCGACTGCCACAGCATCGCGTCGACCAGCGTGGTCTTGCCATGGTCGACGTGGGCGACGATCGCTACGTTCCGCAGATCAGAACGGACGGGCACGCAGAAACACTCTCCCCAGGTGGTGGACAACCTGGCGAGTCTACGGCAGGCCGCAACGGGGACCTCTTGTTTGTGGCCGCTCGCCTAGCGCGCTGGCGACGTGGCCAGGTGGTTAGAACATCACCAGCCGGCGCCGAAGCAGACGAAGGGGATGGGTTCCGCGGCGGCCTCGACCGCCTCGGCCAGCGCGTACGCCGGAGCGGCTCCAGCGGCCAGCCTGCGGTGGTAGTCGACCATCAGATCTGCCGCGCCCTCGTCCGACACCTTGGCAACACCGGCGATGATTGTCGAAGTCCCGCTGTGGAGCAGCGCCCGGGTAAGCCCAAGCGCCTCGTCCCCAAGACGTACGGTGGCTTGTCCGAGCTCGCATGCAGAAAGCACGACCTGCTGGGGTGGCTGAGAAACCCGATCGAGGTCGTAGCCAACGACGGGCCCGTCGACCAACCTGATCGAGGAGAACAGCGGGCTCTCACGCTCGTGGCGGCCATGGGCCGCCACGTGAACCAGCTGCGCACCGTTGATCGCGCTGAGGAAGGCCTCGCCCGTTGCCTGGGCGCCGGTGAGCGTCTCACATCGCGGCCAGCTGTGCGCCACCCCGGCCACCTCTTGGTCGGCACGCCCGAGGCCAGGACCAGCGACGGCGACCACCGGTCCGGATTTGCGCTGGAACCTCGCGTGGGCGCTCAGCCAGGCGGCGGCGGACGGGGCAATGGTCAGCGGCCGGCCCTTGAGACTGGGAAGCTCACCCCACGGCAGTGTGGCGAGCCGGCCGGGCGGTACCAGCACGATTGGCGCATTGGGCAGGCTCAAGGGGATGAGTAGCAGCTCGTCGAGCGTTCGCACACCCCTGGCCAAAGAGTTGCGTGCCGAGGCTCGCAAGGGCTCGGGAACATGGCTCAAAGCCAATGCATCAAGATCAGCGGTGATTCGGTGGACCAGTCGTTCCGCCTCGGCCATCGTGGTCAACCGTTGCATCCAGCAGCCGCGGCGGGTCAGCACGATGCCGTGGATTTCGTCATCGATCCCGAAGGTGGTCACCAACGTCGCCCCATCGAGCGCCGCCCGGATTTCGGCGGCCGTCGGGACTTGGTCGACCGAGCCCGTGCCCTGAACTGTCCAGGAGCGACCTCGAATCTCTCGCTGCAGAGCCTGGCGACGTCTACGCAGCGATTCGACGTTCTCGCTCTCGGCCTCCTCATGCTCCAGCTGGCTCATGACCCAGCGAAGCTGGCTCAACAGGTCTGCGGTGATCGCGTCTTCAGGCGGCCGCACAGGCGTGATCCGACTTGAGATGGCTCGCGCCCGCTCGAGCCAGGCCAGTACAGCAGCTGGCCGGCCCGCTGCGATCTGCTCAGTAACGGCCAGCGCCGCAAGGCTGACTCCGTGTGCAGCGCTCGAGGTCTGCAGGTCGAGGCTCCCGAACTGCGCCTGATGCTTCATCAGTTCAGCCATCCCGGCCCGCGCCTCGCGTTCGCCCGCTTTGTGGCTCCCGCGGGCGAAGGCCAGCTTGGCCCGGACGAAGTGGCCGTACAACCGCAGGTCGAGTGATTGTCCAGCGGAAATGGTTGGCAGCGTCCGCGGTTTGCCTCGCATGGTGGGTCCGGAGTACTCAATGGCAATCAAGCGCGCGAGTTTCGCCTGGTCGCGCAGGCCCAATCGGCTGAGGATGGCCGCGAGCCGGTTGGCAGCGCGTACCAGCTTGTCGTCCCGCTTGCCGGTCTCCGCGTCGGCGCGCAGCACCGCTAGCTCACCGAGAGCAATCGCCCGTGAATTGCTGCGCTGACGTAGTCGTGAGACTGCCGTACGGCTCAGCTCTTGAGCCAGCACGTAATTACCTGCGAGCAAGGCGACGTCAGCGCGAGTCAGCTCAGCCTCAGCCAGCAAGGGCAGCATTTCGGTTCGTTCTAGAGCCGCCGACGCTTCGAGCAATGTCCGGTCGGCGTCGGCGACAAGACCAGCGCTGAGCAGAACTCTCGATCGATCGATGCCCACGACGCCTTTGTAATGATCTGAAGCTGCCTGCTCGACGGTCGGCATCAATTCAAGTGAGCGAGGCAAATTGCCTGCTAGATAGTGCATGTAACCCAAGTTGTGTCGAGCGACAAACTCCAGTTCGCTGAATCCGTAACGCCGGGATAGGTCAACAGCCTGACTGAAGTCTGCGATGGCCGGTTGAATGTGTCCTAGCTGATGATGAGCCTCGCCACGGCTGATCATGATCTTGCATTGGTCTTCTGGCTCTGCGCCGTCGATCAGCTGCACCGCTTCGTCGAGCGGCCTGATGGCAGCAGCGACACGACCCTCCCGAAGCAGCAGAAGACCATGCTGAGCTCGCGTGACCACGGTCAGCTGGCCGAGTGATCGCCGATTGGCCAGCCGTTCGGCGTTCACCAGAAGGCGGATGCTCTGTGCTCTTTGACCCAATTCATGAGTCGGATAGCTCAGACTCAGCAGAATTCGCGCCGAGAGTTGGTCGTGCTCGACCGAACAGTCTGAGAACTGGAGGTCTGCGCCATTGTCCGGCACAGCAGAATGCAGAGCGCTCATAGCCTCGCCCAGCAGCGTGATTGCTTGGGTGTAATGGCCGAGGTCAGAGCTGGCAACACCTCGGGTCAGCAGCTCCGCAGCGTGCTGGTGGTCACCGCCGCACGCAACATCTACCCCCACAGAAGAAATCTTGCTCTGCTTTGCCGCGGTATGCCAGATGACGAAAGGCCTCGTTCATCGGACCGGTTCAGGTTTTGTTGGTGGGAAGTCCGAATAGGCAAGTGCTGCTGCATACGAGGGCCAAGTTGCCTTAGTCAATTTCCTTGTATTGCGTCCGTCGTATTGTGTCTGTCGGAACAACGCGACTTTTGTTCCCCGTACCCTTGCCCTATGGCGGGCAGCACAGACTGGTTTCGAGATTCGTTCCGGACCGAGTACGAGAAGCAGAACGCAGCCATTGGGCGGTTCAACCTCGCGATCTTCGGAAAGACCGGCGTCGGCAAGTCCACCTTGATCAACGCGATTTTCGGCGAGGAGGTCGCCCGTACCGGTATCGGTGAGCCGGTCACCCGAGGCAGTCACCTCTATCTCGACAAGGTGGGCCACCTGGGCATCGTCGACACCCAAGGCCTCGAGGTCGGCAAGGACAACAAGCAGATCTTGTCCGACCTCGACAAAGCCATGACACACATGCGGCAGCTCCCGCTGTCGGAGCAGATCCACGTCGCCTGGTACTGCCTTCGCGGTATGGACCGGCGCTTCGAGGAGGCCGAGGCCGATTTCATCCGTCGCCTCGACGAGATGGGCCTGCCGGTGATCGTGGTGCTGGCTCAGGTGCCCATGCGCGGCGGCTATTACCATCCCGACGCGGTACTGCTGGCCGAGCAGATCATCGCCAAACAGCTGCCGATCGTTGCTGGGCGGCCGTTCATGACCTACGCCAAGGCGGACGAGTTCGCCGACCAGCCAGCCTATGGGCTCAAGGAACTTCTCGATGCCACCTTTCGCGTTGCGCCCGAGGGTGTCCATGGAGCTCTCATCTCGGCGCAAGAAATCGATCATGCGCGGAAAGCGCAGGAGGCGAACAAGTACATAACCGCTGCCGTTGCCAGTGCAGCCGCCGCGGCCGCGACCCCGATACCGTTCTCATCTGCAGCCTTGCTGGTGCCGATTCAACTTGGCATGATGGCCCGGATCGCCCAGATCTACAAGATCAAGTTCGATCGCGCGGCATTGATGGCGATCGCTTCGACTACGGCGGCAACACAGCTCGGACGGGTGACCTTCACCAGCCTGATCAAGCTGATCCCGGGGGCCGGAACGGTCGTGGGTGGTGTCATCGGGGCGGGAGTTGCGTCGACCTTCACCTACGCCATGGGCCAAGCCTGGCTGACCCTCTGCCAACGAGTCGTTAAGGGCAAGCTGGGCACCGCAGGGACCGTCGTCGACAATGAGGAGCTCCGTGAGGCCTTCATGGACGAGTTCCGGAAACAGATCAAGGTCGGGCGCAAGGAGGTCCGCGCCGCCTCCGAGACCGACGCGGATCTGATCTCACGGAGACCCAGCTAGTCGGCTCGAGTATGCGCGCTGAGCCTGTCGAAGCGCCGCCGTGCCCTTCGACAAGCTCAGGGCAGACATTTGGTGACGCGTACTCTCCGGATTGCTGACAAGGTGAGGCTGGCTCCAATAGCCTGCGAGCGATGAGTATTCCGGACGTGGCGCCGCTGCTCGAGGGCGAGCCGCCTCATGATCAAGTTGTCTTTGCGACACGCCTGCAGCGCTATTGGGCCGACCTCCTGACCGGTCTGACAGGGGCCTACCCTGACCATGCGCCAGAGATGGCCTACCGCGTGGTGGAGATCGCGGCCCAGAACTTCCAGCAGCGCCCTGCTGATCTGCGACTGCTCGACCTGCGGCGGCATGCCGATCCGCAGTGGTTTCAGCATCCGCGGATGCTGGGCTACGCCACCTATACCGATCTTTTCGCGGGCGACCTAAAGGGTGTCGCCGACCGCGTGGACTACCTCGCCGAGCTCGGAGTCACCTATCTGCACCTGATGCCGCTGCTCAAACCGCGGCCAGGCCAGAGCGACGGCGGCTACGCGGTCATGGACTATCGGGCCGTACGCCCCGACCTGGGCAGCATTGACGATCTTCGGGAGCTGGCCACCGTACTGCGCTCCCGTGGGATCTCACTGACGCTCGATCTCGTCTTGAACCATGTGGCGGCCGAGCATCAGTGGGCGGTGAATGCACGAGCTGGGGACCCGTTTTACCGGCAGTACTTCCACATGTTCGCCGACCGCGAGCTTCCGGACGCGTACGAGCGGACGTTGCCCGAGGTGTTTCCAGACTTCGCGCCGGGCAACTTCAGCTACGACGAAGAATCGGCCTCCTGGGTGTGGACCACCTTCAACACCTGGCAATGGGACCTCAACTGGCACAATCCCGATGTCTTCTACGAGTTCGCCGATTTGATCTTGTGGCTCGCCAATCTAGGCATCGAGTGCCTGCGCCTCGACGCGATTGCGTTCATCTTCAAGCGGATGGGTACCAACTGCCAAAATCAGCCTGAGGTACACGCGATCACGCAGGCATTGCGTACCGTGGCGCGGATCGCAGCTCCCGCGTTGATCTTCAAGGCGGAGGCGATCGTCGGGCCTTCGGACCTCGCACCCTATCTAGGGGTGGGCAAGCACGCCGGCAAGGTTAGCGACATGGCGTACCAGAACTCCTTGATGGTGCAAATCTGGTCCGCGCTAGCTGCAAAGGACACCCGACTCTTCTGCGCCGCTCTGAACCGGTCCCCGGCCAAGCCGCCGACCACGGTGTGGGGCACCTATCTGCGCTGTCACGACGACATCGGGTGGGCGATTGATGACGGCGACGCAGCATCAGTCGGGCTGAATGGTTACGAGCATCGGCGCTTCCTCGCCGACTACTACGCGGGCGTCTATCCGATGAGTGATGCCCGGGGCTTGGTGTTCCAGGAGAATCTCGCAACCGGCGACCGGCGGATCAGCGGGACGGCAGCGTCCCTGGCCGGCATCGAGTCGGCGCTCAACAACGGTGACGATATCCATCTCGATCTGGCTGTGCGTCGTTATCTGCTGGCCTACAGCCTGGTCCTGGGGTTCGGGGGGCTGCCACTGATCTACATGGGCGACGAGCTTGCTCTGCGGAACTACTACGACTTCGTCGAGGACGCAGACTACGCCGATGACAACCGGTGGGTTCATCGGCCGCCGATGCCGTGGGACGTCGTGGACAACCGGCATATCGAAGGCACCGTGGAGCATCGCGTGTGGCATGGCCTGCGGCACGCCATCGCGGTGCGATCCTCGCTGCCGAGTCTGGATGCCTCGGTCGAGAGTGAGATCCTCGATCCGGTGAACCCGGCGGTCCTGGTATTTCTGCGCCGGTATCAGACCCAGACGATGGTTGGCATCTACAACCTGACGACGGAGTCGCAGCAGCTGCCGCGCTGGGTGATCCCGTTGGGCAACTGGGCTTGGGATGCGCTCACTGAAGAGACACCGTTGACCGATAGGCCGCTCATCCTGGACGGCTACCAGGTGCGCTGGTTCGTGCAGCAGACGTGAGCGAGATCCGCGACCACGCGATCCGTGAGATACGCGCCGAGTTGTCGGAGCTCGACCTCGACTGGGCCGAATCGGCGCCGGGATTGTTCTCCGTGAGCCTGCCTGGCACCCGCAAGCTGGTCACCGACTGTGCCCTCCACGTGGGCAAGCACGGCTTGAACGTGCGGGCCTTTGTCGCCCGCAACCCCGATGAGAACCATGCCGGCGTCTACCGCTGGCTGCTCGAGCGCAACCTCAAGCTTCACGGCATCTGCTTTGCGGTAGACGCGCTTGGTGACATCTATTTGACGGGCAGCGTGCCGGTTGAGCTGGTCACCCGAGGCCAGGTTGATCGGCTCCTCGGCGCAGTGGCCGAGGCGGCCGACGACAGCTTCAATGTGATCTTGGAGCTGGGTTTCGCCGAAAGCATCCGGCGGGAGTGGGCCTGGCGGCGTTCGCGCGGAGAGTCGACTGCGAACCTGGCCGCCTTCACCCAGCTGGACCCGGGCGAGCGTCCGAAAAGCTGATGTGCGTGCAGCCAGCACAGGCGGTTGGCCACTAGGCTCGCAGCCATGAGAACGACGCGGGAGCGCAGCGACCGCCGGCCCCGAATGCGAGTGGTGTCATGACAGCTACCTTGATCCTTTTGCGCCACGGTGAGAGCGACTGGAACGCCAAGAACCTGTTTACGGGCTGGGTCGATGTCGATCTGAACGCCAAGGGTGAGGCTGAAGCCAGCCGTGGCGGCGAGCTGCTCATTGAGCACAACTTGCTGCCCGACGTCGTGCACACCTCCGTGCTCCGCAGGGCAATCCGGACCGCCCAGATTTCCCTGGACATCGCTGATCGGCTGTGGATCGAAACGAAGCGTTCCTGGCGACTCAACGAGCGCCATTACGGTGCACTGCAGGGCAAGGACAAAGCCGCCACACTCGCGGAGTTCGGCGAGGAGCAGTTCATGCTGTGGCGGCGCTCGTACGACATTCCGCCGCCGCCGATTGACAACGACGATCAGTACGCGAACTTCGACGATCCGCGCTACGCCGGCCTGCCAAGCGAGGCACGGCCGGGAACCGAATGCCTCAAGGACGTATTGATCCGTGCGCTGCCGTACTGGTACGACCAGATCGTGCCGGATCTGTCGGCGGACAAGGTGACGCTGATCGCCGCTCATGGCAACTCACTGCGTGCAATCGTCAAGCATCTCGACCAGATGAGCGACGAAGCGGTCGTGGGCCTCAACATTCCCACCGGGATCCCGCTGGCGTACGAGCTGGACGATGACATGAAACCGGTCGAGGTGGGGGGGCGCTACCTAGACCCCGAGGCCGCCGCCGCGGCGATTGAGGCCGTCAAGATGCAAGGCAAGAAGAAGTAGGCGGCCCGAGACGCCGCGTTGATGGCCTCTACCCCTTGCCCAGATCGTTGACCACCGGGGTTCGGGTGGACGGTAGGGACAGCTCGTGCAAGTCAGGGGACGCGGACGGCGGCGAGCAATCGCTCGACAGCGCGTCGATCACCGGTGATGCTGACGCCCTGCGCCACTCTGGCGGTTTCGATCATCTCGTGTACGGCCATCCGGTCGCCCTCGACGAGCGCATCAGCCTGATCCCCGAGGTCGCCGCGGGCCAGTTCGACCAGCCGTCCGTCCACCACCCGCAGCCGGTAGACGTCAGTGTCGGCGTCGAGCCGGAACTCATAGGTCGCCGTCCACGGCGGGTCGGCGGGGTCGAAGAAGCTTCGAATCGCCAGCATCACCGAGTCTGCGCTCAACCGGCCCTCCCGCTTCACCGGCGAGCGCATCCCCCAGCGGGCCAGCGCGTCGAAGACCGGCTCCAATCCGGATCCCCACTCGGTCAGCTGGTAGACCAGTGACCCCGCCGGGGGTGGCAGCCTGCGACGGGCAATCACGCCCGATTCGGTGAGCTCGCGCAGCCGGGCAGTCAACACGTTGGGGCCAGCCCGGGGCAGGCTGGCCTGGAGGTCAGAGAAGCGTTTCGGCCCGAGCCGCAGCTCGCGGACGATCAGCAGTGCCCAGCGGTCCCCGATGATGTCGAGCGAGCGCGCCACCGGACATGCCTCGCCGTACTCGCGTTTGCCGGTCATCTCAACCTCTTCACCGACCCCAAGTTCTCTGCTAACTACTAAAATGATAGCTTAGACTCCTCGAATAGGTGAGGAGTTGCCGTGGAACCCGAGCGGATCGTATCCGTCAACAACATCGACCTCTGCGTCCAGGGGTTCGGTGCGCCGCCCGACCCGGTCGTGCTGCTGATCGGCGGCGCGGCCGCAACGATGGACTGGTGGGAGGACGAGTTCTGCGAACTGATCGCGGCCGGCGGCCGATACGTTCTCCGTTACGACCAGCGGGACACGGGCCGTTCAACCACCTCCCCGGCCGGACACCCGAACTACACCGGGGAGGATCTCGCCGACGACGTGGTCGCCCTGCTCGATGAGCTCGATGTGGCTCAGGCGCACATCGTCGCCATCTCCTCCGGCGCCGGAATCGCACAGCGGGTCGCCCTCGACCATCCCGACCGGATCGCCAGTCTCGTCTTGATGTCGACCAGTCCGGTCGGACCAGGCGGCCCGGACCGTCCGGACCTGCCGCCCACGTCGCCGGAGCTGGCGGCCAGCTTCGCGGACGCCGGTCCAGACCCCGACTGGGACGACCGGACCGCGGCCCTCGATCAGGTGATCAAGAGTGAGTGGTTGTTCAGCGGTCGCTACGGAGTCGACGAGCCCCGGGTCCGCGCCGTGGCCGATCGGGCATTCGACCGCACCCTCGACATCGCGGCCAGCCAGACCAACCACTGGGTTCTCGACGGCGGCGAACCGGTCCGGCAACCGCTCGGCTCGATCGCCGCGCCGACCCTGGTCATCCACGGCACCGACGACCCGCTGTTCCCGATCGGCCACGGTGAGGCCCTAGCCCGGGAGATCCCGGGCGCCCGGTTGATGCCGCTGGAGAAGGTGGGCCACCAGATGCCGCCCCGGCCGACGTGGGACGTGGTCGTCGACGCGATCCTGCTGCATACGGCCGCGCCTCCGGCGCCCCCAGGGCCCGCAGACGGGGCGGCGGCCGCGCGACCTATGCCGCGAGTCGTCTCCCGGGAGGAGTGGCAGGTCGCCCGCGACCAGCTGCTGATCAGGGAGAAGGCGGCCACCCACGCGCTGGACGCGCTCGCCGCCGAACGCCGGCAACTGCCGATGGTCGAGATCGGCACGGACTACGTCTTCGCCACCGAGAGCGGGGAGGCGACGCTGCTCGAGCTGTTCCACGGCTGCCGCCAGCTGGTCGTCTACCAGTTCATGGACCTTGGGCCGGACGACTACTGCCCCGGTTGTACGACCTTCACCGACAACACCGACACCCAGACCGGCCGGCCCTACTTGCATCGGCGCGACACCGCGTACGTGACCGTCTCGGACATGCCGATCAGCCAGCTGCAGGCGTACGCGCGGCGCCGGGGCTGGGCGGGGCCGTTCTACTCCTCCCGTGGCACCACTTTCAGCGCCGACTGCGGGGTGGGGGGCGGCTTCGCGCTGTCGGTCTTCCTCCGGGACGGGGACCGGGTCTATCAGACCTACACCACCACCGGCCGGGGCGTGGATCGGCTGCGCTTCGACTCCAACGTCCTTGACCTGACGCCGCTCGGCCGCCAGGAGGCCTGGGAGCAGGCAATCAAGGCCTAGCGCCAGCGCCAGGAGGGGCGGTTTGGTGGGAACGAAGGCTCTCGAGCCCTGAGCGCGCCCGCTACGGCTGCGGCCAGATCTCGTCTTCGGGAAGTTGGCCCGTCACGACGTAGATGATCCGGCGGCCCATCGATGCCGCATGATCTGCGATGCGTTCGTAGTAGCGACCAAGCAGAGCTACGTCGACTGCGGCCTCCACGCCATACGCCCAGTCGTCGCTGAGCATCACCCGGAACTGGGTGCGCCGTAGCTCGTCCATCTCCTCGTCGCGGGCTCTCAACTCTTGCGCGCTCTGGATGTTGCGGTCGTTCAAAGTCTGCCCGGCCGTGATCACCATCTTCTCCGCGACATCGCCCATCCGGACGAAGTTGGGACGCAACGTCTCTGGCACAGCGGTCTCGGGATAGCGGAGTCGCGCGATCTTGGCGATGTGGGCGGCGAGGTCCCCCATTCGCTCCAACTCGGTCACCATCCGCAACGTGGCAACAATGGTCCGTAGCTCACCTGCCACCGGGGCCTGGCGGGCCAACAGTGAGAACGCCCGGCCTTCGATCTCCGCCTGCTTGGCGTCGATGAGCTCATCCTCGCTGATCACTTGCTCGGCCAGGTGGATGTCTGCTTCGAGCAGCGCCGTCGTCGCGGAGCGAACCGCCGATGAGACGACCTGGGCCATGTGCACGAGGTCAGCGAGGACGTCGTCCAACTGTTCCCGGTAGGAGTCCCGCATATCAATCCCATCTGTCTTCGCGCTTCAGCACCAATAACCATAGGCGGCACCCCTACAGCGAATGGTGCGGGTGGTTAACGAACCGTGAACATGTGCCAAACGCTTGAGGGCACTCGGGCGTACCCGTCGGCAGCTGGTCGAAGGGCGCTCGTCCGACCCCTACTATCTTCGTGTGAGCCCGATTTGGGTCGCGATCGTGGCGCTTGTTGTCGGCCTCGGAATTGGTGTGCTCCTCGCATGGGCCGCCCTTCGGACACGACGAGAAGAGCCTAGTCCGACCTTCGATGTCGCCGAGCCGGTGGTTCCGGCTGGTGTAGCGGAGGTGCTGTCCGTGCTGCCTTCCTCCGGCGTAGTGGTCGGCCCGCACGACGAGGTGCTCGAGGCGACTGCGACCGCGAGGACCCTTGGCCTGGTACGAGGCAGTCGGATTGCGGTGCCCGAGCTGCTCCAGCTCGTCCGCAGCGTTCGGCGCGGTGGCGATGGCCGCATGGTTGACCTCCAGATCAATCGTGGCGTGCGCGTCGCCTCCACCTATCTCACCGCTCGAGTCGCACCCCTTGATGAGAGCCTGATTCTCATCCTGGCCGACGACCAAACGGCGGCTCGGCGGATCGACGAAACCCGTCGCGACTTCGTCGCCAACATCAGCCACGAACTCAAGACCCCTATCGGGGCGATTTCCCTGCTGGCCGAAGCGGTCGAGGATGCGGCCGACGACCCTGCTGCCGTTCGCAAGTTCGCTAGTCGGATGGGCATTGAGTCAGCGCGGCTGGCGGATCTCGTGAGTCAGATCATCGAGCTGTCCAGACTCCAAGCCGACGACCCCCTGGTTCATCCAGAGGTCGTCGACATTGATGAGGTGCTTAGCGACGCCGTTGACCGGCGGCGGATGGACGCGGAACGAACGCGAATCACCCTCACCGTGGCGGGGATTGCAGGAACTCGAGTGTTGGGCAGCGCCCGGCAGCTTGGCGTCGCGGTCGGCAATTTGGTCGAGAACGCCATGGTCTATTCCGACCCCGGAGCACGCGTAGTCGTCGCGGCGCATGTGCAAGCCAGAAGCGACGACGACTATGTCGAGATCACAGTCTCCGACAATGGAATCGGCATTCCGGCGGTCGAGCTCGACCGAATCTTCGAACGCTTTTATCGTGTCGACTACGCACGAAGCCGGGCCAACGGCGGCACGGGGCTCGGTCTTGCGATTGTGAAGCACATCGCGGCAATCCACGGCGGTGAGGTATCCGTGTGGAGCCAAGTGGGCCAGGGATCAACCTTTACCCTCAAGATTCCTGCGCACCTGCATGACGTCGCGCCAGCCGTACCGGAGCAGGCCACCTCCACAGATCGCCAGCCTGATCAGCCAACGCACGAGCGTCAGGAAATCAACCAATGACGAGGGTGCTCGTGGTCGAGGATGAGGAGTCGTACCGCGACGCCTTGTCTTACATGCTTTCCAAAGAGGGCTTCGAGGTGATCGGGGCTCGGGATGGTGCCACAGGGATCGCCGAATTCGATCGGCATGGCGCTGACATCGTGTTGCTTGACTTGATGATGCCCGGTCTGTCGGGTACCGAGGTGTGCCGTCAGCTGCGACTCCGAGGCGCTGTGCCGGTGATTATGCTCACCGCGCGCGACAGCGAGGTCGACAAGGTCGTTGGCCTCGAGCTGGGCGCCGACGACTACGTCACCAAGCCGTTCAGTCATCGGGAACTAGTGGCGCGGATCCGTGCAGTGCTCCGCCGCGGACAGGACACCGAGCTGGTGCCCGACGTCATTGAGGCTGCTGGGGTTCGCATGGATGTGGAACGGCATGAAGTATCGGTCAACGGTGAGCGCATCACGCTTGCGCTCAAGGAGTTCGAGTTGCTGGAAATGCTGCTCCGCAACGCTGGCCGGGTGATGACCCGCGGCCAGCTGATCGACCGGATCTGGGGCGCTGACTACGTCGGTGACACCAAGACCCTGGACGTCCACATCAAGCGGCTCCGGACCAAGATCGAACCGGATCCAGCCAGTCCGCGATACCTAATCACCGTGAGAGGACTCGGCTACAAGTTCGACGGCTGAGCCCGCCCGCCTCAGACGCTGGGCGTTGGCGTCGGTTTGAGCGACATGTACGGAGCCTCGTTGCCGTCGACCACCGGCACTCGCAAGGTCACCTCGCCGGCGTTCTGGAACGCCAGCGTCACGATCGCGTCGAGACCAGGCACGAGATCCGGGCTCTTCACCGTGATCGGCGCCTGATCTGTGAGTACAACCATGGCTCCATTTGCGACGGAGACGGTGTTGGGGATCGTGGCCGTGAAGGGCGCGCCCTCGGTTCCATCCACCTTGAGCGGCGTGCCGCTCACAGCCGTCAACGCGTCGCGGTCAGCGGTCACGATTGCGCCTGACAGGATGCCTTCGCCGGGTGCAAAGCTGATGATCTCCAGGTTGCGGACGTGCACCACCTTGTTGGGCATTGCCGGGTCGCCTACGTCGATGTTGACGCCCTCAGCAGGGGTGTATGGGCGACTCGTCTGTGCGTTCCGTCCGCAGGCTCCTGACACCAGCAGCAGACCGATGACGAGCAGCACGCTCGCACCACCCCGCAGTGCCAGGGCCCCCGCGCCGACGCGGAACCTCATGCGGCCTGCTCGATTTGCTCGACTCGGGCTCCACGACACGATGACCGACTCCTGCCTGGCGAGGGGACACTTGCGATGCAGCCTATCGACACCTTCGCCGTTCGTGCAGGTACCGCCGAAGGGAGGTTGGGGTGCTAGTGACCTAGCGCACATCGAAGGCACATTCCGGTCCGGTTTGTCAAGCCCAACACCACCCCAATACTGCCTTCTGGCTAGCGCAAACGCCGCCAACGCGGGGTCACCGCCGTGCTAAACTTGTTTGCGCGAAAGGGGTACAAAACAATATGACCTTTACAGTCGGCGAAACGGTGGTTTACCCCAATCATGGGGCCGCCGTCATCGAGGACATCGAAACCCGGCAGATCAAGGGTGAAGACAAGCTCTATCTCGTATTGAGGATTGTTGGTCAGAGTGATCTCGTCGTCCGCGTACCTGCATGCAACTTGGACCTTGTTGGGGTCCGTGACGTTGTAGACGCTGACGGTTTGGAAAGGGTTTTTGGTGTCCTTCGGGCACCCCACACCGAGGAGCCGACCAACTGGTCGCGCAGGTATAAAGCCAATCTCGAGAAGCTCCACTCCGGCAATGTGTTGAAGGTTGCCGAGGTCGTTCGCGACCTCTGGCGCCGCGAGCGTGAGCGCGGGCTGTCCGCTGGCGAGAAGCGCATGCTTGCCAAGGCTCGGCAGATTCTGGTCTCCGAGCTCGCTCTTGCGGAGCGGGTCGAGGAGGACAAGGCCGAGGTCCTGCTCGATGAGGTCCTCGCTTCCTGACTTCGCAGGCACCCCCTCGTCGCATTGGCATCGGCATCGACGTTCATCGACTGGCACCAGGCCGGCCGATGAACGTTGCTTGTCTGCTGTTCGATGACGAGCTAGGTCCCCAAGGTCACTCTGATGGTGATGTCGTCGCCCATGCGGCCTGTGATGCGTTGTTGAGCGCCGCCGGGCTCGGTGATCTTGGCAGCAACTATGGAACGACTGATCCAGAGTGGTCTGAAGCGCCAGGTGCAGCCTTCCTTGTCGAAACTGCTGCGCGTGTACGGGCGGCTGGCTTTGAGATTGCCAACATTGCGGTTCAATTGATCGGCGACCGTCCCAAGCTTGGATCGCGTCGTGTTGAGGCGGAACTGGTCATGAGTGAGGCCGTCGGTGCCCCTGTCAGTCTTTCCGCGACCACCACAGACGGCCTTGGGCTGACTGGCCGCGGTGAAGGCATCGCGGCAATCGCCACCGCGCTTCTGGTCTGAACCCGGCTGCGGGCGCGCGCCTTCGACGGCTCACAGCAGATCGGGCTATCGCACGAGCCTGGCTGGAACGACGAAGGTGTTGCACTTCCCGACTTCGCTATTGGCCAAGCCAGTGTTTCCCCAGTATTCGCGTGATCGGCCGAGCCCGTGGTTTCCGACGACGTCAGGCTTGCCGGAGAGATTGTCGTCGCCGATGGCCTCGTAGATGACCAAAATCCCGTTGAGGTCTTGCTGTTGCACCCCTACCGACAGTGACACCGACCGCACGAACATGCCGGAGAAACAGTCCGCCTGCGTTTCGAGCCGGCGCATGTATTGCAGCGCGGTCCCCTCGTCGCCAGACTCCTGGCCCAATGCGTGCCCAGAAACCAAAATGCCGGTTCGGCCCTGCAACGCGTGACCGAACTCATGTGCCATCACGATATCGGCGGTCCACTTGTTGTTCCGCACGTTGCTGGGCAAGGCCTGCGGTAGCAGGTTGCTGTAGTACACCTGCTGATCGGCCGTGCAGTAAAAGGCATTCACTCCGGTCTTGCCGCATTTCGTTGTGAGTTCCTTACCGTAGATTGTGACCGTCGGCCGCACGATGGTGAACCCAGCGTTGGTAATCGGTGGCTCCCAGACTCGCACCAAGCACTCCATCAAACCCTCGAAATGGGACTTCAGCTGCGCAGCGCTTGCGGTCGTCACGTTGATCGGCTGGGAATTGCAGCGCACCGGCGCCGGCACCGTCTGGCTGTAGAACGGACTGTTCCTGATCCACTGCTCGGCTTGCTCGTACGTCTGGGGTATCGGGATAGGGGGCGGATTGGTATCCGGGGGCGGGACCTGGTAGTCCTCATTCTGGAAGGCGACAGTCGAGGAGCCTAAACCTGAGCCTGAACCTAGGCCGCTGACCACCACTCCGACGATGGTTGCCAACCCCAGGATGATGATCACTAGCAACAAGAACCGGAGCGGATTCCTCCTGCGCGGTGCAGGCATAGGCGGTGTCGGTCCGTACCGTGGCACGCCGCCGCCGAAAGACTGCCGACCGAAGCTGGGAGGCGGGTAGCCCTGGTAGTAGCCGCCACCGGCCGGCGTGCTGGGCGGTGGCGGCCAGCCAGGAGCTGAACCGTACGGGCCGTACGAGCCTGCTGTTGGACCGCCTCGGGGTGGTGCGTACTGGGGGCCGCCCCGCTGCTGCTGGCTCACACGCGCAACGATAACCGCGTACCCCAGGTTTTTAGGCTTGGGCCCTCAGCTCTGCACGACTAGTGGAAGGCTGTACCCCGTGCTCGCCGACTTCCCAAGAACGCTCCATCGGATCGGAGCGATGATCGCGTTCTGCGTCTTGACCTGTGGTCTGCTCGCCGGGCCGCTGGCCTTGACGGCGTATGCCGAGGGCACCGCGTCGACCTTCATCGCCGAGGGCAATCTGGCCAAGGACGGCACGCTGAAAGTGAAGCAAACGATCGCGTTGACCGGAGCTGTGCCACCCGAGCTCTCGCAGCGGTTCGAGACCCGTGAAGACCTGGTCGGGGACCGTCAATATGTCCAGCGGCTCTCCGACATCACGGCCATGGTCAAAGGGGTTCCCGTTCAGCCGACGATCAAGACCGAAGACCGCTTCACCACTGTGACCGTGCCTACCAACGGCTCGACTGAGGTCGTGATGATGTACACCGTGACCGGTGCAGTGGTCACCATCGACAGCGGTACGGCGTTGCGCTGGCGGATGCTTCAGGGCCTTAGCGCTCAGGTCACCCAGTTCACGGCAACGGTGCAGATCCCTACCCAGTTCAGCTACATCAAATGCACGGCCGGTAGCCCAAACTCCACTGTCCCGTGCACCTTTGCCGCCGCCGGCACCGAGACCGCCCAGATCCCTACCTTCCGGGACGGCCCCCGTGGTGAGGGCGAGGTCGTCGCAATCGACATCGGGTTTCCTCCTGGAGGGGTGGCCTCTAATGAGGTGATCGACTATCAGTGGACAGTTGGGCGAGCTTTCTCGGTTGCGCCACTGCCGCTGGCCCTGGCGTTGGGTTTGCTAGCTCTTGGCGGTGTCGCGTTGTACGGACTTCATCGGCGGGCCGGGGTCGACAGAAGCCCAGATGGTCAGATCAGCAAGCCCGGCGACTTCGTGCCGACCGGTGCGGGGCAGTCGGAATTCCGGGTTGTCGGCGATGTCCGGCCCGGTCACGTCGGCACCGTAGCCGACGAACGTGTCGATCCGATCGACGTCACCGCGACTCTCATCGACCTGGCGGTACGCGGGCATCTGGTGATCGACGAGCTGCCTCGCGAAAGCGAGTTTGCCCCGACCGATTGGGAAATCAGGCGGATCGATGGGAATGACGGCTTGCTACCGTTCGAGCAGCAGCTGCTCGACGGCATCGCCGCGCCGGGCTCAAGCGTGCGGGTCTCGGATCTGGCAGGCAAGGTGCAAGAGTCCATCGGCGGGGTGCAAAACGCCCTCTACGACGAGATGGTCAGCAATGGCTGGTTCGAACGCCGACCCGATGACACCAGAAACCGCTGGACCCAGCTGGCGCTCGCTGCACTGATCCTTTCGGTAGTCGTGACGGGGGTGCTCGCAGCGTTCACCACCTTCGGGTTGGTGGGCTTGGCGCTCATTGTGTTGTCGCTCGGCTTGGTTTTCGTCGCGCAAGAGATGCCGGCGCGGACGGCCAAGGGAACCGCGCTCCTTGGCGGCCTGGGCGCTTTGCGCTCGGATCTGATGAGTCACCCGACCAACCAAATGCCGCCGGGCGGTGAGTTGCGGGAGATCTCCGAGGTGCTGCCGTACGCGATTGTGCTTGGCGGTAGCGACCGCTGGCTGGACGCCATCGTCGCCAGCGACGCTGACGAGCACCCAGATTCGGATGACCTGTCCTGGTATCACGGACCCGAGAACTGGCACCTGCGCGACCTCCCGGACTCGATCAGGAACTTCGTGACGACAGTCTCCGGGAGCTTGTTCTCTCGCTGATTAAGGTCTGATCAGTGCAGGTTTTGCAGGGGGTAGCCGTTCTTGGCGCAGCCGTCGACGATCAACTTCTTGACGTCGGACGGAGCGTCCTTAGGGTTGTCCGACTCCAACAGGCTGATAGTCGCATCCACCCACCGTTGCGGCTCGGGGTCGAGCTTGCCTGACTGGCTGAGCTTCTTCAGTCCGGCCACAGTCACCTTGTTGACCATTGAGCCGGACTCGGCGGCAGCATCGACCGCGGGACAACCGATCTTGTAGGCGTCGGCCGCGTTGACGGTCGTTTGGCTGCAGGAGGTGAATCCCAGCAGCGCAGCAACGGCAAGGACAGTGGCGACAACGACACGGTGCATGCATCGAGCGTATGTGAACCGGAGGGACCGCGCGTCCGACCCAAGAACGCAAGCGGCGAGCGCACGGCCCGTCGAAGGGCGACGCAACAGCAACGTGTGAGTCAGATCAGAGGTGTTGGTCGCCTCGCTCGTAGTCCTCAATGGCCTGCCGCATCCGCCGTACCGCGGCTTGGATCTCAGCCTCCAGTCTCTCTTCAGGACTCAGGTACCGCCGCACCGCGGGCTGCCAATCGCTGAACCAACAGTAAACGGCCCAGCTCGTGACGCCGATGGCAAACAGAATCATGCAGATCGTCGTAACGGTCGTCGGCTCCATGCCCGGGTCCTTCGGCGGGAGTGTCTATAGGGCAAGCCCTGGGTAAAGCGGGTTGGCGTCCAGCAGCTCGGCTGACGCCGCCTTGGTGTACTCGGCCACGCCTTCGGCCAGCACGTACTTAGCCTTGCCTGGCTGCCCGCTCGAGGCAACCACGGGGGTTGTGTTGTTCAGCACGTTCACAATCAGGTCGGCCACTTTGTCGAACTCATCTGCACCGAACCCACGAGTCGTGAGCGCCGGCGTGCCGACCCGTACGCCGGATGTGTACCAGGCGCCGTTGGGGTCAGCCGGCACTGCATTCCGGTTCGTGACGATGCCCGCGTCCAACAGTGCGGACTCGGCCTGCCGGCCGGTCAGCCCGAACGTCGTCACGTCGATGAGCACCAAGTGGTTGTCAGTACCGCCAGTGACCAGCTTTGCGCCGCGCCGCAACAGGCCGTCGGCCAAGGTCTTGGCATTGTCGGCGACCGCCTGCGCGTATCCCTGGAACTCCTGGGTCCGTGCCTCCGCGAGTGCCACGGCCTTGGCCGCCATCACGTGGCCGAGTGGCCCACCAAGGACCATCGGACAGCCACGGTCGACCGAGTCGGAATACTCCTTCGTGGCCAAGACCAGACCACCGCGCGGGCCACGCAGTGACTTATGTGTCGTCGTTGTCACCAGATGCGCGTGCGGCACTGGGTCCTCGTCACCGGTGAAGACCTTGCCAGCAACCAGACCTGCGAAGTGAGCCATGTCGACCATCAGCGTCGCGCCGACCTCGTCAGCGATCTCCCGCATCGTGGCGAAGTTGATCCGCCGCGGATAGGCGGAGTAGCCGGCGATCAAGATCAAGGGCTTGAACTCCCGTGCTGCCGCCCGTAGCGCGTCGTAGTTCAGCAACTGAGTCTCAGGGTCAGTGCCATACGAACGCTGGCGGAACATCTTGCCGGAGATGTTCGGCCGGAAGCCATGGGTGAGGTGACCGCCAGCGTCCAGCGACATGCCAAGCGCTCGCTGATTGCCAAACTTATGCCGCAGCTCCTCCCACTGCTCCTCGCTCAAGTCGTTGACACTCTTCATGCCCTGCGCGGCCAGCTCAGGCAACTCGATGCGATTGGCCAGGATGGCCCAGTAAGCAACGAGGTTGGCATCGATGCCGGAGTGCGGCTGGGCGTATGCATACTCGGCTCCGAAGAGTTCGCGCGCGTGCTCGGCGGCTACCGCCTCGACTGTGTCGATGTTCTGGCAGCCGGCATAGAAGCGATGTCCGATGGTGCCCTCGGCGTACTTGTCGGACAGCCAGCTGCCCATGGTGAGCAGTACTGCCGGCGAGGCGTAGTTTTCTGATGCGATGAGTTTCAGCGAGCTGCGCTGGTCGGCGAGCTCGGACCGGATGGCACCCGCGATCCGTGGCTCGACTGTCTCTATGAGGGAAAGTGCTGAGCGGTAGGCCTGTGAGGCGCTGGCCTCATAGTCACCGCCCGAGCCTTCAATCGGGGGGGCAGGGGAGAGGATGTCGGTCACGAGCGCTCCTGAGGGTTCAAACCGGGCGCCGCCTACATTAGTCCAGCGCTCCGACACGTTGCCGTGAGATTTCATAGAGCGCGATTCCAGCTGCCACCCCAGCGTTAAGAGATTCAATGCTCTCGCTGATCGGGATTGAGGCGAGCGTGTCGCATGCCTCTCGGACCAGCCGGGACAGGCCAGCTCCCTCGCTGCCGACGATCAGCACGACCGGTCCCGATAGATC